>CAYFWA010000263.1:0-8467 GCA_964346625.1 uncultured Myxococcales bacterium | reverse complement strand
GATCCGGGAGCCGAGCCACCCCACGCTGTAGACTGTCCAGGCTACGCCGGTGACCAGGAACCGGTCCACCAGCCACTCGTCCACGGCCAGGCGCAGCGCCTTGGCGAACCAGGTGATGGGGCGCACCACCACGAGGTGGTAAAATTCGTCGACGTACCACTTGTTGAGGGCGCCGCGGTACACCGGCTTGATGGACTCCATGAGGTTGGCTACGGCCTTGCTCGGCCCCTTGCGGTAGAGGGCGAGGGAGATCACGGCGCCCAGCAGAGCGCCGATGACGGCCACGGACATCATCCACATCTCGGTACCGTGGGAGGCGTGGGCCGGGTTGCCCTCGGCGCGGAAGCCCTGCTGGACCTGGATGAGGTGATCAGAGGGCAGCGAGGACTTGAACCAGTGGTGCAGCCAGTCGGCCGGCATGCCGAAGCCGAGCAGGGCCTTGCCAGAGACCGCCCAGATGCCCAGGAACACCATGCCCGCGGCGCCCACCAGCAGCGGGATCTTGATCAGACCCCACTGCGTGTACGGGTCGTCTCGGCCGTGCTCGGGGTCGATGTCCGAGGCCCACCGGAAGGCGATCCAGATCAGCACCGCGGCCGTGATGAGCGCCAGCACCAGGAACAGGGCGCCGATGCCGTGGGAGCCAGCCAGCAGAGGCGGCGCGCCCAGAAAGCCCAGGAGGGTGGCGCCGAGGGCCAGGATGATCAATGGCCACCGCATGGAGTTGGACGGCGCGTGCAGGTGATCCAGCGTCTCCTGCTTGGTCCGGGGCTCACCCAGGAAGGTGAGGCAGTAGAGCCGGAACATGTAGAAGGCCGTCATCACGGAGGCGATGGTCAGGCCGATGTACAGGAACCACTGCAGCCCGGCGGCCGCGGCCAACCGGGGGACGCCGGGGACCTTGACGAACTCGTTGACCAGGGACCCCATGATGATGGCGTCTTTGGAGAAGAAACCGGAAAACAGGGGCAGCCCGGCGATGGTCAGGGTGGACACCAGGAAGGTCCAGTGGGTCACGGGCAGCTTCTTGCGCAGCCCGCCCATCTTCCGGATGTCCTGCTCCTCGTGCAGGGCATGGATGACGGCGCCGGAGTCCATGAACAGGCAGGCCTTGAAGAAGGCGTGGGTGGCCAGGTGGAAGATGGCCGCCGTGAAGGCGCCCACGCCCACCGCGGCGAACATGAACCCGAGCTGACTCACCGTGGAGTAGGCCAGCACCTTCTTGATGTCGTTTTGGGCGAAGGCGATGGTGGCGGAAAACAGCGCGGTCAACATCCCCACCGTGGCCACGATGAGCATGATGTTGGGCGCCAGGGTGTAGAGGCCGTTGAGCCGGACGATCATGTAGACGCCCGCGGTCACCATGGTGGCGGCGTGGATGAGGGCCGACACCGGGGTGGGGCCCGCCATGGCGTCCGGGAGCCAGACGTACAGCGGGAGCTGGGCGCTCTTGCCCGTGGCGCCGACGAACAGGCACAGCGTGATGAGGTCCACCGGTCGGACGTTGAGCAGGTACTCCATCTGCCCCAGCTTGTCGGTCTCGCCGGTGGCGAAGAAGTGCCAGATCTTGTCGTTGAGGGCGGCGTGGATGTCGGGGTTGTTGAGCTGGACGAAGTCCAGGGTGCCGGCGGTGGCCCACAAGAGCAGCATGCCCAGCAGGAACCCGAAGTCGCCGATGCGGTTGACGATGAAGGCCTTCTTGCCGGCCGAGGCGTTTTCGTCTTTTTTGTACCAGAAGCCGATGAGCAGGTAGGAGCAGAGGCCCACGCCCTCCCAGCCCACGAACAGAAGCGGCAGGCTGTCGGCGAGCACCAGGATGAGCATGGCGCCGGTAAACAGATTCAGGTACGCGAAGTAGCGGGCGTAGTCCTCGTCGTTGGCCATGTATCCACAGCTATAGATGTGGATGAGCGCTCCGACGAAGGTCACCACCAGCACCATCACCGCGGACAGGGGATCCATCAGGAAGCCGATGGGGACGCTAACGCTGCCCGAGGCGATCCAGGTGTAGACGTTGTCCACCAGGCGGGGGGCATCCACGGGGGACTTGAGCCACTCCGCGCGCAGCGACCAGAGGCTGACGTCACCGAACAGGTGGCCGAAGATGGCAATGAGCGCGATGGTGCAGGAGGCCACCACGGCGCCCACGGCCACCAGGTGGACGGTCTGGCGCCGCATCTTCCGACCGAAGATCATGGAGATGGCCGCCCCGAGCAGGGGGAGCAGCGGGATTAAAAACAGAGGGAACTTGGCTGTGTATGGCATCTCAGCGCATCCCAGGGGTGGGCGCTCGGCGCGGGCCGATCGCCGGTACCCATGCTCAGTGTTTCAGTGCGTCCATGTCGTCGATGTTCGTCGTGCGGCGACCGCGGAAGATCGCCACCACGATGGCGAGCCCCACCGCCACCTCCGCCGCGGCGATGGCGATGACCATGAAGGCCAGAGCCTGTCCATGGGAGTCCCCTTGGACGCGGCTGAAGGTAATCAACGCCAGATTCCCCGCGTTGAGCATGAGCTCGATGGACATCATGACCACCAGCACGTTTCGGCGCAGCAGGACCCCGGCGGCGCCGATGAAAAACAGCAGGGCCGAGAGGATCAGGAAGTGTTCCGAGGAGATCATGACTCTGACGCCTCCTTTTCCTTTCGCGAGCGGACCACCACCACCGCCGCGACGATGGCGGCCAGCAGCAGCAAGGACAGCGCCTCGAAGGTGAACGCGTTGTCCTGAAACAGGGTCCGGCCAACGGCCTGGGCGCCGCC
Organism: uncultured Myxococcales bacterium; assembly: GCA_964346625.1. GTDB lineage: Bacteria > Myxococcota_A > Polyangia > HGW-17 > JAJRWW01 > CAYFWA01. Next base: position 5,704 of record CAYFWA010000263.1, on the reverse strand, counting down.
GAAGTCATCCGAGATGGGGCGGGCCAGGGCCATGGGGGCGAGCTTTTCACCACCCTCGGGTGGGGCGACGAGGTAGGTACGGGTGAGCGAGGCCAGCCGGAAGATCTGCGCCGCGGCGAGGGCGGCGCCGGTGACGCCGAGAAAGCGGGTCAGGGGGTAGGTCACGGCGCCGAAGACGTACAGCCCCAGCGTGCCGAGCACCAGCAGACCAGAGACCAGGTAGGCGCTGACGCCGCGACCGTAAAAGAAGATGATCGCCGCGGCGCCCGATAGCAGGAACCCACCGAGGAAGATGCTCAAGTCCTTGCTCATGCGTCCCGCCCCGTAGGCCTCCTTGAGTCCCATGGACATGATCACGAAGACGAACAGCACGATGATGGCGCCGGCGTAGACGATGAGTTGGATCGCAGCCATGAAGGGCGCGGCCAAATACACGTAGATCCCCGCGAGGCACAGGAACACCACGAGCAGGGACATGGCCGACATCATGGGGCTCTTGCGCGTGATCATCACCACGGAGAAGCCGGCGCAACCGAAGGCGAGCAAAAAGAAGGTGATCAGGCTCAACCAGCTCGTCTTCTTGGCGCCTCGCTTTTCGGTGGCGCCCGCCAGGCCGAGCTTCCCGGCCTTTTGCGCCACCCGCGCCGGGCCGTGCAGCCGCGTCTTTTCGCCGGCGGGGGCGAGGATGGCCCGCCGGACGCCCTTGCGGGCTCGGCGAAGCGCTTTCTTCGTGCCCGTGGCGCCTTTGTTCACCGCCTTGGCACCCGCGGCGTCCTTGGTGTTCGCCTTGGCGCCCCTGGCCTTCCCGCGGGTCGGCGGCGCGTCGCGGCGAGCCCCGGGTGCGGCGCCCGCCGGGGCGGGTGCGGCGCCGATCCATACCAGCGCGCTCGCCACCAGGAGGGCGATGCCGTGGTGGCCGAATCTCTTCGTCGCATGGGTACCGTTCAGGTGTCCCGTAGGACCGAAACTGCGCGAAGCGCGATGATTGGGGGTGAGCCCCGAAAAACCGCGCTTTTTCGGGGTGAGGGGGGATGGGGCATCCCCCCTGGACGTGTTCGTCGCATGCATCATGCGTACTCCTGAATGAGCCCTCGAAGAACCCTCGATGAACTCGATGAACTCGATGAAAGGGCCTCCTAGCCGGAGACCTTCGCCATGAACTCGTCCCTGAACTTGGTGAGCATACCCAGTATCGGCCACGCCGCCGCGTCGCCGAGGGGGCAGATGGTGTTGCCTGCGATGCCCTCGGCCACCAGCGCGAGCTGCTCCAGATCCGCTGCCGAGCCCTCCCCGGCGTCCACCTGGTGAGACAACCGCATGAGCCAGTTGCAGCCCACTCGGCAGGGGGTGCACTGGCCGCAGGATTCGTGTGCGTAGAAGTGCATGAGCCGCGCGGCCACGTGAACCATGTCCACCGTCTCGTCCATCACCACGATGGCGCCGGAGCCCGGGGAGCTGCGCAGCGTCTTGCCGCCGCCCATGTCGAACTTGCGATCGGGCAGCACCTCCACCTCCTGGATGGACTCCGCGCTGCCCATGGCCGCGATGCTGTAGGGGACGTCGCACTCGTCGGCGTTGAGCACCGGCGTAGAGCTGCCGCCCGGGATGACGGCCTTGAGCGCCTTACCGCCGGGGACGCCACCAGCGTGCTCGTTGATGATCTCCAGCAGGTTGGTGCCACAGGGCAGCTCGTAGACCCCCGGCCGCTCCACGTGGCCGGAGATGGCCACCAGCCGAAGCCCGCCTTCGCCGTCGTCGCCCAGCTCGGCAAACTTGGCGCCGCCCATCTCCAGGATGGGCGGTACGTAGGAGATCGTCTCCACGTTGTTGACGATGGTCGGCTTCATGAAGGCGCCCGCCACGGCTGGGAAGGGGGGCTTGAGCCGGGGCATGCCACGGCGACCCTCCAGCGAGTTGATCAGCGCGGTCTCCTCGCCGCAGATGTAGGCCCCGGCGCCGCGGTGTACGGTGATTTCGAGGGGGAACGGCTTGCCCAGCACCGACTTGCCGAGGTAGCCCTTCTTGCGGGCCTCCTCGATGGCGGTGTTGAGGATGGAGGCCTCCTCCACCAGCTCGCCACGGATGTAGATGTAGCACTGGTGGGCGTTGATGGCGAGGCAGGTGATGATGCACCCCTCCACCAGCCGGTGGGGATCCCACCGCATGAGGGTGCGATCCTTGAACGTGCCTGGCTCGCCCTCGTCGGCGTTCACCACCAGGTAGATCTCCTCGGCGTCCTTGGGCAAAAAGGACCACTTGCGCCCAGCAGGGAAGCCTGCACCGCCCCGTCCGCGGAGGTTCGACGCGAGCACCTCTTCGGTGATTTTCTCCGGCGCCATACCGATGGCCTTGCGCAGCGTGCGGTAGCCGCCGCTGGCCTCGTATTTCTGGATCTGGCGGGCTTCGGGATCTCCGAAGCTCTTCGAGAGGATCTTTTCCATGAGCCGTCCTTGGCGGAGCCGCCCGGAGCCGCCCGGAGCCGATGGAGGGGGACGTGGTCCCCGGGGGAGCGGTGCGGGATCCGCGTGCGCTATGCTTCGGGAACCTCGGCGTTGGGAGTGGGGGCCCCCTCGCCGCGAGACTCGGATCCGGCCTTGGCCTTGAGCTCATCGAGCAGCTTCAAGGTGGATTCCAGATCCATCTCCTCGTAGTACTTGTCGTTGACCTGCAGCACCGGCGCGGTGCCGCAGGCCGCCAGACATTCTACCTCGTTGAGGGAGAAGACCCGGTCCGACGTGGTCTCGCCGCTCTTGATGCCCAGGTGCTTCTCGATACCCGCGAGGAGCTCCTCGGCGCCGTTGAGCAGGCAGCTCACGTTGGTGCAGAGTTGCAGGTGGTAGCGCCCCACCGCCTTCTGGTTGTACATGGTGTAGAAGGTGGCCACACCCTGAACGAAGGCGACGGGGATCTCCAGCGTCTCGGCCACCAGGTCGAGCACATCGTCGGAGACGTGGTTGAGATGGTCCTGACAGACGTACAGGGCCGGCAGGCACGCGGCCTGGGCCTCCGGGTAGTGCTGCCGGATCTCACCGATTCGCTGCTGGATGATATTCTTGGTTTCCGTTGGAATTTCCATGTTCCACGAACTTCGGGATGCCCCGATCTGCGGCGATTTTGCGGGCACACACTACTTCCGGGTATAAGCAGATGTCAAGCGTTTGCGCGCCCCTCTTCGTCCCCTCTTCCGTCCCCTCTTCCTTCGTCCCCGATTGAATCGCATTCCTACCGCGACCCTCTTCCGTCTTCTTCCGTTCCGGGAGATCGTCGCGTCGGCATAGGCGGGTGTCTTCCCTCCCTGGACGTTTACGGGATGGGCAGGTTCAGCAGGATGTAGAAGCCGTCGAAGTACTTCTGGAAAGAGTCGATGAAGGCGGGGATGAGGTTCCAGCCGCCGATCAGGCCGAGCCCCATCACCGCGAAGACCACCAGGGAGTACTCGGTGATGGCCTGGGCCGGGCGGTGGCCGCGCGGTGGGACCGCCCGCTGTTCGTGGGGGCACCGCGGGGAGCAGGGCGTGAGCCGGGTGCGTTCCGGGGAGCTCATCGCGTCCCTCCGTACTGCGGCGGGGTGGCCGGGGTGGTGGGAGGGGGCGTGAGCCCGAGCTCCTGGCCCTGGGCCTCGGTGATGTGCACCCGGACGTGCTTCTCGTCATCCACCCGGGTGATGTTGATGGTGAGCTCCCGCGAGCCCTTGTGGAAGGTGAGGGTCTCGGAGACCTCGGGGGGCAGAGGGGAGCCCCCCTTGGACGGGACCTCGCGCCAGCCCCGCTCGGCCAGCTTGCCGCGGTAGAACTGGACGTTGTTGAGCACGCCCCCGTAGTTGGTGAACATGGTGACCCGGCTGCGGTGACCCGGGTCGCGCCCGCCGAAGGTCAGGGTGCCCTCTGAGCCGGGGTAGACCGGGACGTCGTCCTGCTTCTCGGCGGTGACTCGCTTGGGCTGCAGGGGCTTGGCGATGACCGACGGGAACACCGTGGACTTGCGCCCCTTGCGGCGGATGAGCACCTGCCGCAGCGCGCCGGAGGCGGGGTCGTAGGCCGCCACCACGCCGCCCTGCAGCGTGATGTCCTCGGTGACGTGGTGTCCGGCGGCCTTCCAGCGCGAGGCGTAGAACCGGGCCACCTGCAGCGGCTCGTCCTCGGTGGAAAAGTAGGACATCTTCATGGGGCTGTCGCCCACCTTCAGGTCGGAGCCCAGGGGATACTCCTTCACTCCCGGGTAGCGGGGCATGGACACCGGGTAGTGGCCCCGCATGGGATCCGGCTCGTCCACGGCGCGCGCGCCCTGGTGGGTCCCGCCCGACAGCAGGCCGAGGAAGGCGATGCCCGCGGCGAGCGTGACGATGACCGTGATGCGTGCGAGCTTGCTCATGGTGGGCCTCTAGGGGTTCTCCGGGGGGGGCTCCACGAAGGGCCCGAAGGGGTTGTCCTGGGAGGCGGAGTCGAAACAACCGAGCTTCTCCGGATCCTTGCACCCCATGAAGTTGTTCCCTCGCTTTTCGAAAGTGGCCTTGTACTCGTCATCCCCTCCCAAAGGGGAGGTGTCGTAGGGCACGTCGCCGTGATCCTCGGGGATGGTCACCTGCCCCGAGCTGGGGCCGTTGTCGTAGGCCTTGGACACCAGCGTGGTCTCCACCGGGTCCACGCTCAAGGGGGGCTGGGTGGACGCGATGGACATGGCCGCCAAAATGATGTTGCCGATCTGGAGGTAGAACTTCACGGCCTTGCGGATCTTCGGCGTCACGAAGGCCATCCGATCCACCGTCTTGTAATAGGCGCTGTTTTCGCTCCCTCGGAGGTCCTTGGGGCCGTCTATGCTCTCGCCGTGGTGTAGCCGCCAGGAGTCGGCCACCACCGTGGCGTGATCCTCGAAGGTGGTGTCGCTCACGTCGTAGTGTTTCACCTGACCCCCGGAGCCCTTGTACCAGCCGGTGGGGCCCTCCATGAAATACCGGGGGATGATCAGGTTGCGGTACCGGACGCTCACTGTTGCTTTGGGGTACCCCTTCTTGTTGAACCCCCACTTGCCGGGGGGGTTGAACCGCTTGCCCCGGGCGCCGAAGATGCGCTTTCCGTCCACCTTGTGGATGCCCATCATCACCGCCAGCACCGGGTTGCCGTGGGTGAAGGCCTTCATGGACCAGAAGTCGATGACCCAGCTCGCCACGGTGAAGATGGTGTTGGCGAGACCGCCCCCGGGGATCCGGGGCTCCTTCTGGTCCCGCATCCGGACCCGCGGCGGGGACCACTCCACCATGAGCCACTTGTTCTGCTGGCCCCGGTCTCCGCTCTTGAGGTTCACGTAACGTGTGGAGATATCACCGCTGATCTCGTTGTTGGCGTCGCCGAAGCCGTTGGTCTTGCCGCTCTCGTAGTCGTGCAGGGGGAAGCCGGTGTACTCCCAGGCCGCGTAGCGCGCCACCTCCTGGGTCTTCAGCTTGATTTGAATGATCTCATAGAAGTAGATGCTAAAGAGCAGCAGCGTGACCATCACGGGCACGGTGATGGCGAACTCCACCAGCGCCTGGGCCCGGCGGCGGCGGCCGGCGTGTCGGGCCAGGGTGGGCAGGTGGCGGCCGAGGGTGGAGCGGATTGTCGCGAGGTAACCGTTCAGGGGTCTCGTAGGACCAAAAAGGCGATAAACGGCAAAGAGGCGCCTTTCCCTGCAGCGGCGCGAAGCGCGATGATTGGGGGTGAGCCCCGAAA
>CAYFWA010000262.1:0-8487 GCA_964346625.1 uncultured Myxococcales bacterium | reverse complement strand
ATATCGAAACTTCGCACTCCGTCCCCGAGGCGGTCCCACGGCAGGGAGCCGGCTCACGGGACGGCGCGAAAGCGCCGGAAAACACCCGAGTGCTGTCGCCAGTCCGGTTGTCGTCTGAAAAGCAGGTCGCAGCAGCGAACGCGATATCGAAACTTCGCACTCCGTCCCCGAGGCGGTCCCACGGCAAAGAGCCGGTTCGCGGGAGGGCGCTACTGCAGCGACAGCTTCTTCACGCCGTAGGGGCCGGTGGCCACGTAGAGATCATCCCCGTGGCGGGTCAGGTCGCTGACCCAGCCCTGGGTCTGGATGTGACGCTCGTAGCGCGCGGCGGCGCCCGTCACGTCGTAGATCATCAGCCCGGAGACGTACCACCAGGTGCCCACCACGGCGTGGCCGTTGGTCACGGTGTACAGCGAGGCGTAGGGCACGGGCAGGGGTGTCTCGGCCATCACCGTGGGATCGAAGGGGTCGCTGAGGTCGATGCCCTGCAGCGCCGCCTCGTTGTGGTACTCCCCCGTGTCGGGATCGTTCCACCAGCGGTTCTTCACGGTCCAGGCACGCTGCCCGCTGAGCACCAGGCGTCCGCTGTCCTCGGGCAGGTTCACGCGGCCGCGCAGGCTGGCGGAGTGCCCGCCGAGGGCCAACACGTTCACCGAGCGCTCCAAGCCGCCGTAGGCGTCGCCCCGATACTGGAAGTCCTCGGTGTAGATCAGGCCCCGCGCCGGGTCGCTGCCCAGCAGGATCCCGGGGACGTTCACCGGCGCCGAGAGCACCGGGTGGGCCGGATCCGAGACGTCCAGCCGGTTGAGGTAGTAACGCACCAGGGGGCGGCCGTTCGGGTCCTGCAGATCGGTCACGTTGTAGTGGCTGAAGCGCACCTCGTGGCCCACCGCCTGCAAGCCGGTGGTCCAGTCTCGGTTGGCGAGCTCGATCTCCCGGGGCTGCGGCAGGTTGTACGGGTCCGCGAGATCCACCACCAGCAGCTTGTCGTTTTCGCAGTCCTCGCAGTAGCTGTAGTGGCGTACCTGGTGGAGCACCAGCGCCGAACCCGCCTGGACGGCCTCGTCGGTGCGGGGGTGGTACCGGCCCCACCACCACCAGTTCCAGTAGTAGCCGTAGTACCACCAGTCGTAGCCCTCGAGGTAGATCTCGTCGGCCACCAGCGGCGCGGCGGGATCCGACAGATCGATGGCAGTGAGCTTGAGCCAGTTGCGCCGGTAGTCGTCCGCCGGATCCTCGGGGTCGTCCAGCACCCGGTGCAGCAGGTAGACGTTGTCTCCGTAGGTGAAAAACCGCGCGTAGGGCGCGTCCACCACGATCTCGGCCAGCGGCTGGCCCAGGTCCGGCTCGGCCAGGGGCATCACCACCAGCCGGGTGTCGCCGTACCACCAGTCCCCGGTGAGCTGCACCGCCGCGCCGTTGACCACGGCGAACTGGCTGACGTTGCGCGACAGGGCCAGGTCGGCGGTCTTCACCGGGTGATCCCGATCGCTGATGTCGAGCACCTGCAGGCGCTGATCCGACAGGCTCATGAGCCGGCCTCCGGCCAGCAGGGCGCGCCGGATGTACCCCTCGTGTACGGCGTTGCCGCGCTTGCGCAGGTCGTCGCGGGTGAAGTCCACGAGCTGGACGCCTCCCTGGCAGCGCCAGACGCCGCCGCCGCAGCTCATGAAGGGCAGCAGGATGAGCTGCTCGGCGTCGAGCACCTTGAACAGCTTGTCGTAGTTGTCTCGCTCGTCGGTGAGCCAACCCCAGCGCTGGTTCTCATCGCCCACGCTCACGCGGTCCACCAGGGTGGGATTCCAGACGTCGGAGACGTTGAACAGGGAGATGGCGAGCGCCGTGGAGCCCTCCGAGTCGTCGTGGCCGAAAGCCACCAGGCGGTCGCCGCGGGGCACGATGTGGTCGAGCCACCCCGGCATCTCCAGCTCGCCGGCCTGCATGGGCTGGGCGGGCACGGACAGGTCCACCACGAACAGCGGGTCCACCCGCTCGTAGGTCACCACGTAGGCCCGCTCGCCGTCGAAGCGGCAGGCCGTGAGGGACTCGGGTCGGGGGAGCTGGAGCTGCAGGCTGGCCAGGTGCTGGATCTGCGTGGGCGACTGGACGCGGAAGGTGTGGATCTTGGGCTCGCTGTTGCCCCACCAGCTCTCCGGCGTCACCACCCGGAACACGCCGTCGTGCTCGTCCATCTGCCAGCGGTCGCGGATCATGCCGGGCACCCGGATGGAGGCCCCCAGGGCCATCTGGCCCTGGGGATCGGAAATGTCCACGTAGCGGATGTCGGTCTCGTAGCCCTGCTCGCCGTAGTGGCTGGTGGCAACGTAGATCGTCTCGGTGGTGACGTGCACGTGGTTGTCCCAGCCTCCTTCGCGAGGGAAGCTCACGCGGTCGACCTCGTGGATCTGGTCGGGGTCGGAGATGTTGATGGACAGTAGGTGGGTCTGGTCCTGCCACTCGTCTGCCGGATAGTAGTAGCGGAACCAGCTATACTGGTTGGAAACGCCGTAGAGCACGTCTCCGACGATGCGCGTGTCGGTGACGTAGCCCGGCAGCCAGTAGCGCGAGCGCTCCAGGGGGCTCGCGGGGTTGGACACGTCCACCACCACGATGGCGGAGCCGATCTCGGTGGCCGGCGTGGTGGTGCGTCGCCACACCCGGAAGTAATTGGACAGGATGACGTAGGCCCGACCCTCCCGGATGTACATCTCCACCGGGTAGCCGAAAAGCTCCTGGTGGCCGCGCAACACCGGCTGATCGGGGTTCGCGATGTCGATGACGTACAGGCCGCGGTAGCGGTTCAGCGCGTAGAGCAGGTCGCCGGACACCTTGACGATGTCCGCCTCCTCGATCTCGCGCTCGGGATCCGCGGGCTCGGTGCCCGGCGCGCTCTGCTCGCCGTTGGGCGTGGCCGCCCCGCGGGCGTCGCCGTCCTCGGCGTAGCCGCCGAGGTAGCCGCCCTGGTCCAGCGGCGCGGAGGCAAAGCGCGAATCCCCCGGCGTGGGCTCGGGCACGGTGGCGCCGTCCTGACTGCAGGCGGCCAGGCTCAGGGCGAGCCCGGCGGCGGCCAGCAGCGCCAGCGCCCGACTGGCGGGCAGGCGGAGGGCGTCCGCCGCCGCCCTGCCGCGGTGGCCGGGGCGTCCCCAGCGGACCCTGATCGGGTGAGCGATTTCGGTGTTGCGGTGCATGGTTTCTCCCTCGTTATGGAAATGAATGAGCGTCTCGGTTTGTTCGTCGGCTCTCATGGGTTTATGTTCAGTGGCCGGGCGCTCGACGCGCCGCCCAGCGGGGCCGCGGTGGCGCCGGCCGCCGGACCTTGGGATAGCAACGGCTGTGCCAAGCACGACCTCTTGCGATTTCAAAAGCTTCGGGGACTCAGGACTCTCCGTGGGCGTGAGAATTCCGAGGTGGGTCATGCTCCGGGTGACAGTTTTCTGAGGGGTGTCGGAGCGGTTTCGTGAGGCTGTCGGAGCGGTATGTGTGAGGGCGTCGGCGGTGGACACGCCCCCCTCCCTTGCCAGCCCCCACGCGGTCCATCGGTCAACTGACCGACGCTCGACGTCTTTACCTGTGGGTGGCTTCCGCGCTATCCTGGCATCCGGATCAATCCGCTTTCGCGGGACGAGGTAGAAGAACATGCGCATCGATTGCGTTGGGGCGCGCGTTGCGCCGCTGGTGTTGGGGTTGCTGCTCGCGGTGGGCTGCGGCCCCTCGCAGACCACCGACACCGACGCGGGGACCGGAACCGACGGGTCGCCCGCCGAGGACGCGGCCAGCCAACCGGACACGGGGATTGATCCCGACCTCGACAGCGACGGGGACGGCATCCCGGATCTGGTCGAGGGCACCGAGGATTTCGACGGGGATGGCCTGCCCAACCACCTGGACGGGGACTCGGACGGGGACGGCATCGGCGACGACGTGGAGGCCGGGGGCACGCCGCCGGTGGACACGGACGGGGACAACAAGCCCGACTACCTGGATCTGGACTCGGACAACGACGGGCTGTCCGACGCCGAGGAGCACGCCGGGCCGGACGGCATCCCGGGCACCGGGGACGAGACGAGCCCCACCAACCCCGACAGCGACGGCGACGGGTTCAACGACGTGGTGGAGGTGGCCTACGGCTCCGACCCCAACGATCCGGGCGACGGCCTGCCGCCGGACGTGTTCTACGTCATCTTGCCCTACAACGCCCCCCAGCACGAGTACCGCGATCTGGAGTTCACCACCGACATCACCAACCCGGATCTGCTCATCATGGTGGACCTGTCGGGCTCCATGGGGGGCGAGATCACGAACCTCAAGGCGGGCATCAACAACGTCATCATCAACGACGTATTGACCCAGATTCCCAGCGCCGCCTTCGGGCTGGTGACCTTCTCGGACTGGGCCGACAACCCCTACACGGTGAACCAGCCCATCACCACCAACGCCAGCCAGGTGGAGGCGGCGGTGTCGGCCATCAGCGACACGGGAGGCTCTGACGAGCCCCACGACGAGGTGCTCTACCAGGCCGCCACCGGCGCGGGGTTTACCGGGACCCTGTGCGAGGTGCCCTTGGTGTGCTTCCCCCAGATCAACGTGAGCATCCCGGCGGCGAGCTGCCCGGCCAACACCGTGGGCGGCGTCTGTTTTCGGGACTTCGCGCTGCCCATCATGATCATGCTCACCGACGAGGACTTCACCGACGCCATGGACTGGCAGTCCGGCTCCCAGCACACTCAGGCCGAGGCCATCGCGGCCATGAACGCCATCAACGCCAAGTTCATCGGCATCGACTCCTCGGACAGCGCCGCCCCCCAGGGCGACTTCGACAACGTCTCCAACGGCACCGGCTCGGTGGACGCCAACAACCAGCCCTTCAACTACACCATCAACTCGGACGGCACCGGCCTGTCCAACCAGATCGTCCAGGCGGTGCTGGACCTCACCCAGAACCTGCAGATGGACGTCACCACCCAGCGCGAGGCCGTGGCCAACCCCCTGGGGGTGGACACCTCGCAGTTCATCAAGGCCGTGGTGCCGGCCTCGGCCCAGCCCCCCACGGGCGTGGACTCCATGGACAACACCGTGTTCTATGGGGTGGACGCGGGAACCCTGGTGACCTTCAACGTGGACTTTTACAACGATATCTTCGAGCCCACCGAGGAGACCGCCACGCTGTTCCAGGCCCTGATCCACGTGGAGGGGGCGGGCACCCTGCTGTCCTCGCGCGAGGTTTACATCATCGTTCCGGGCAAAAACAGCGAGATCATCGTGGAGTGAGCGGCGTCGTGGAGTGAGCGGTGAGTCGCGTCGTCAGTAACTGAACTCCGGGTCCACCTCGATGACGCAGTCCGCCCCGGGAAACCGGGCGCACAGGCCCCTTTCGATGCGCCGGACCACGCCCTGGTGCTCCTGGAAGCCGCTGCGCGGCTGCAGGTCGCACAGGATGGTGAACTCCTCGGCGTCCCCTACGATGCGCAGGTCGTGGAAGGCGAGCAGGTCGTCGTCCGCCTCCACCAGATCCATCAGACGGCTCTCCACCGCCTCGTAGGCGGGGTGATCGGCGTTGAGGGGGTCGACGTGCACACATACGCTGCCGTGGCCGGACCGGGCCACCTTGTGCTCCACGCGGTGGGAGATCTGGTGCAGCTCCATGGGGGAGTGATCGTCCGTGGTTTCGATGTGCAGGGAGATGAAGGTGCGCGAGCCGTAGTAGTGAATCACCACGTTGTGGACGCCCCGCACGCCGTCCACCTCCATGGCCTGGCGCTTGACGGCCTCCACCTCGTGCAGGTCCGGCGCCTCCCCGAGCAGCGGCGACACCGCGTCCCGGGCCACGTCGAAGGCGACCTTGGCGATGAGCAGGCTCACCGCCAGGCCCATCACGCCGTCGAGCCAGGCGACGCCGAAGCGGGCGCCCACCATGGCCGCCACCACCAGCAGGGTGGACAGGGCGTCGCTGCGGTGGTGCCAGGCGTCGGCCAGCACGGAGCGGTTGCCGCTGCGCTGGCCGAGGCGCAGGGCCCAGCGGCTCATCCACTCCTTGGCCAGCACGGTGCCCAGCACGAGCCCGATGATCACCCAGGGGGCCGAGATGGGCCGGGGCTCGAGGATCCGCGCCACCGACTCCTTGCCGAGCTCCAACGCCGTCACCCCGAGCAGCACCGCGATCACCACCGCCCCCACGGCCTCGCTGCGGCCGTGACCGAAGGGGTGCTCCTCGTCGGGTGGGCGGCGCGCAATGTACGAGGCGATGAGCACCACCACCGACGTGAGGCTGTCCGAGGCGGTGTGGATGGCGTCGGCGATCAGCGCGATGGAGCCCGTGACCAGCCCCAGCGCCAGCTTCAGGCCGAACAGCGCCAGGTTCAACCCCACCGAAGCGTAGCCCTCCACCAGGCCGTAGGCCGACCGCCGCTGCTCGGCGTCCAGCTCCTCGTCGTCACGGCCGGCGCACCAGTACACCAGCCTTCGCGTCAAGGGCCCGATGGGGGGCCGATCCCCATCCTGTGAGTCGCGCATGTGAGCTCGATCCTGTGATGTGTGCGTCTCGAGCGGATCATTACACACCGCCTGCCGGGCGTCGAGGAAAGGGGGGCCGGTGCCCGCCACGGGGGCGGTGGCCGCTACGGCCCCAATCGCCGCGTGAGCCGGGCGTGGCGGCGCCGCAGTGCGGCGGTGGGCAGGTCGCGCAGGGCGTGAGCGTAGGCGCGGCGGGCGCGGGGGAGCCGGCCCCGCCGCGCCTGGGCGCGGGCGAGCTCGATCCAGGCCCGGGGATTCCGCGCGTCCCACCGGACGGCGCGGCGGGCGCGGCGGAGCACGGTCGCGGCGGGCGCGCCGGAGGCGCGCAGCCGCGAGGTGGCGCTGCGGTGGATCTCCGAGCCGATCCGCCAGCTCAGCGGCCAGAGGGTAAGCGCCAGGGCGAAGGCCGGAGCCACGCGCAGCCACCGAGGCCCCATCCGACGGGAGCGCCCGGCCGCAGCGGGCGGTCCGAGGCGCAGCCCCAGGCTCACGGCGCCCAGGGCGAGGGTCGGCGCGAAAAACAGCGGCGACGCGGTGAGCCCCGCCACCGCCAGGGCCACCAGGCTCCCCAGGGGAGGGCCGCGGATGCTCTGCTCGTCGGGTCTTCGCCGCAGCGCGCGCAGCACGAGGTACGCGCCCAGCAGCAGGCCGGGCAGGCCGAAGTCCACCAGCACCTCGAAGACATCGGCGTGGGCGTGCCGGAGGTCCGATCGAAACCCCCGAAGCTGGGGTCGGTCCTCCCGGTAGGACTGCTGCCAAGCTGGCCAGCGGCGCACGAAGCTCTCGGGCCCGCCCCCCAGCGACAGGGTCTCGGGGAAGGTGGAAAGGTGGACCCGCCACAGGTACAGCCGTCCGCGGGCGGTGCCGCGCTCCGCGGTGAGGTCGGCGGCGCGCTGGGCCAGGTCGATGCGGTGCAGGTGGCGATCCACCAGCCAGGCGGCTCCGACGCCTGCGGCGAGGCCCAGGGCCAGCCACAGCCCGCGGCGGCGCAAAAGGGGCCGGGCCCGATCCCAGGGGAGCCAGGCCGGCAGCGACAGCAGCGCGGCGGCCCACGCCGTGCGCGCCCCGGTGAGCACGAGGGCGCCGGTAATCAGCATCAAGCCCGCGGCGGCGCCGAGCCGCCACGCCCACCGGCGGTGGGCGGGCGTCACGGCGCCGCCGCGTTCGTCCGCGCTCTGGGCTGACGTGGCAGTGCGTTCGTCCGCGCCGGTCACCGCCGCGCCGGAGTGAACGTCCGCTGCGGTCGCTGCGCGAGGCGAGGCGACCACCTGCCTGCCGGCTGTGGCGGGTGGTAGGAGATCAGTGATGCGCCGTCGGCGCAGCAGGGTATGCCCGGCCCAGGGCAGCAGCATGGCCAGCAGCCAGCCGAGGTGATTGGGCCCCCCGAGCGTGCCCAGCACCGGTCGCGCCGCCGGGTGGGCCCCGGGCGCACGGTGGAACCAGTCCAGGCCCGCGGCCTGAAGCCAGGCCAGCGCGGAGAGCCCCAGGGCCAGGGCGGTGAGGGGAGGGCCTAGCCCGGTCACCGTGGCGTGCCGGGCGAGCAGCAGCAGGGTGACCGCGGCGAGCCAGCCCGCCCAGCCCTCCACCCGGGCGGCGGCCTCCCCCGGCGCCACCGCCAGGGCGATGAGCGGCGCCGCGAGCAGCGCCGCGGAGAGCCAGTCCACGGCAGGGCGGGAGGCCGCGTCGCGGCCCGCCTCGCTGCGGCCCGCCGCGTCGCGGTCTGGCGCGTTGCGCCAATTGGCTCGGCGAAGGCGCAGCAGGGTCCAGACCCACGCGGCCAGGGCGCCCGTCACGAGCACGGCCTGCTTGGGCAGATCCAGCCGATCCGTGGCGGTCCACCAGACGAGGGCCGTGACCGCCACCACCAGCGCCAGCGTCAGATCCACCGGCGCGGGCGAGATCCTGCGCGCGGCAGGGGCGGGAGGGATCCTGCGCGCGGCCGGGGGGGAGGTGGCGCTGCGTGCAGCAGGCGCGGGC
>CAYFWA010000261.1:0-8490 GCA_964346625.1 uncultured Myxococcales bacterium | reverse complement strand
GATTATTACAGCAAGCCGGTCGCCCTCCTCGCTTCTTGACAGAATTGCGCCTCGACGCCCTCGGTGCTTCGAGCTTATTCTTGCGCGAGCCCTTAGAAGGAGCCGAGCCATGACCAAAAGTCAACCCAACGAGACGAACGCCGAGGCGCCGCGAGCGACGATCACGCGCGGTAGCGACGGGCAACCGGCCAAGGAGCTCCGGTTCGGAGTCGGGCTGCGGCGCGAGCACTTCTCCGAGCTGACCTCGAACCGCGTGAGCCAGGTGGACTTTCTCGAGATCCTGCCGGAGAACTTCATGCGCTTCGGCGGCCGGCCCGCGCGGGTGCTGCGGGAGGTGGCCGCCCAGGTGCCCGTGACCAGCCACGGGGTCAGCCTTTCGCTGGGGGGGCCGGACCCGCTGAACCGGTCCTACCTAGCCGAGCTCCGGGGGCTCCTCGATTGGCTGGACCCGCCGTGGTTCTCCGACCACCTGAGCTACTCCTCCGCCTTCGGGGTCGAGTACCACGACCTGCTCCCTCTGCCCTTCACCGAGGAGGCGGTGGAGCACGTCGCCGCGCGGATCCGTTTCGTGCAGGACTACGTGGGCCGGCCCCTGCTGGTGGAGAACCCCAGCTACTACATGCGCTACCCGGGCAGCGAGCTGACCGAGGCCCAGTTCGTCCGCGAGGTGGTTTCGCGAGCGGGCTGTTACCTCCTGCTCGACGTGAACAACGTGTTCGTCAACGCCGAGAACCACGGCTACGACGCCCGGGAGTTCATCGCCGCCATGCCCGCCGACCGGGTGCTGCAGTACCACATGGCGGGCCACGTGGAGGGCGACGGCTTCCTCGTGGACACGCACTCCGCGCCCGTGCGGCCAGAGGTGCTGGACCTGTACCGCTTCACGCTCGAGACCGTGGGGCCGGCGTGGACGCTGCTGGAGTGGGACCACGCGATTCCGAGCCTGGACGGTCTGCTGTCCGAGCTGTCGCGAATCCGCGAGATCGCGGCCGGCGTGACGGTGAGGCCCGCGCCGGGCCCATTGCTTCCCGAGACGCCCGGTTCGGGATCGACCGCCGCGTCCGAGGCCGCCGCGGCTCCCTCCGGTGTTGCCGGCGCCGCCGTAGGCGCCGCCCCCTCCGAGGTGACGCCATGACCGCCGCGACGCCCAGCTTGCAGGAGTCGTTCAAGACGGTCCACGAGGTGCTTCGCCGCAACCTGCCCGCGGCGGCGGCGAAGGTCCGCCTGGGGCTGGACCCCACGCGGGTGCAGTTCTACGCCGACGTCGTGTTCGGCCACGTACGCGACAGTCTCGAGAAGAACTACGCCACCACGGCTGCGGTGCTCGGCCCCCAGCGGTTCAACGCGCTGGTGGAGGATCACTACCGCCGCTGGCCGCCCGGCGAGTTCGAGCTGAACCAGAACGCCGCGGCGTTTCGCGACCACCTGGCGGAGTGCGCCGCAACAGGGCGTCACGGTGTGAGCGGCGCGCACGTGGATCTGGCCGAGCTGGAGTGGCAGGAGTTCGCCGCCTACGTATCGCAGGCGCAGATGCCCGCGCCGGAGCGGCTCGAGCGGCCGGCGCTCAACCCCGCGCTGGTGATCCTCCAGCTCGATTACCCGGTGAGCGGTTTCCTGGACGCGTGGCGGGAGCGCGAGGCCGGGGAGCCGGCGCCGCGTCTGCCGGTGGAGGCGGCTCCCGAGACGGTGCTCGTGCTCAGGCATCCAGAAACCGAAAATGCGCTGTTCGTGGAGGCGGACGAGGCGCTACTCTTCGGGTTGAAGGTGGCCAACGACGGGCTCACCGCCGAGCAGGCCGCCGAGGCCGCGGCCCTGCCGCTGGAGGGCGTGCACCGGATCCTCCGCTCCGCGGCGGATTGGGGGGTCATTTTGCTCCCTAGCGTGAGGGACCGCGAGCCGTCACCCCGAGGCCCATCGACGTGACCGAAAAGCCCTGATGCAGCGGAAAGGACCGACCATGCCCACGAATGAGGTAGTGAAGACGGATCGCCCGGAGACGCCGTACCAGCTCACCCGGAGCGTCTGCCCCGAGTGTCTCCAACCCATCGACGCCGAGCTGATGAGGCGGGGGGATCGGCTGGTGCTGCGAAAGTGGTGCGCTGAGCACGGCTGGTTCGAGGCGCTGGTGACGGAGGATGCGAGCCGCCATCACGCGTACCGGCGGTTCAACAAGCCCGGAACGCTGCCGCTGCATTTCGAGCGGGACTTCCACGGGTGTCCGGACTCCTGTGGGTTGTGCCCGGAGCACCAGCAGCACACCTGCCTCGGCATCCTGGAGATCACGCAGGCGTGCAATCTCAGTTGCCCCGTGTGCTTCGCCGAGGCGAAGCGTGCGGATCGGGGTCGGCATCTGAGCCTCGAGCAGATCACGGACATGATGGACCGGCTACGCCGCTGTGAGGGTGATCCCGAGGTGATCCAGCTAAGCGGCGGAGAGCCGACGATCCATCCCCGGATCCTGGACGTCCTCCGTGCTGCACGCGAGCGCGAGTATCGAAAGGTCCTGCTGAACACCAACGGTCTCCGCATCGCCGAGGATCCGGCCTTCGTGGACGCGCTCCAGGAGCTCGATCCCACCATCTACCTCCAGTTCGACGGCTTCGAGCCCGAGACCTACCAGCGGTTGCGGGGGCGCGCCGATCTGGCCGAGCTCAAGCAGCGTGTGCTGCAGATCCTGGGTGAGCGGGAGATGCGCGTCGTGCTGGTGGCGACGGTGGTCAGGGACGTCAACGAGCACGAGATCGGGGCGCTGGTGGATCTCGCGCTCGAGACGCGTCACGTGCGCTGTCTGAACTTCCAGCCCGCGACCTACACCGGACGCTTCGGCGGTCTCGTTCGACGGAGCGAGCCGATGCGTAGAGTAACCCTGGACGAGGTGGTTCGGCGGATTGCCGAGCAGTCGCGCTACGGCCTGCGCGCCGACGACTTCTTCCCCATCCCCTGTCCGGATCCGACGTGCAGCCGCGTCACCTACATTCACAAGGAAGGTGACGTCATTCGCCCCATCCCCCGGCTTGTCGAGATCGATGAGTATCTCGACTACTTCGAAAATGTGAGCTCGGTCGGCCTGACCGACCAGGTGAAGGGCGAGCTCGAGCGGCTGTTTTCCATGAGCGCGGTCCCGGGAGAGGACTCCACGCGCTCCTTCTGTGCGGCCTGCGGGATCGATATCGACTGGGGGGCGCTCGAGCTCGAGATCACCATGATCGGGATGATGCAGTTCATGGACCGACACACCTTCGATCTGCAACGAGCCAAGAAGTGCTGCGTGCACGAGGTGCTACCCGATGACGGCGGAATCGTCCCCTTCTGCGTCTACAACGTGCTTCGGAGGGGGAAGTGACCACCGAAAGCCCGTCTGACAGCCAGTTCAAGTCCTGCTGCGCCGACTTCTACGCCGACGAGGCAGTACGACGGATCCTCGGTGACTCGTTTCACCCGGGCGGGGCCTCGTTGACGCGGGAGCTCCTGCGCACCGTCGGTCTGCGCTCGACGGACCACCTGCTCGACATCGCCGCTGGGCAGGGTACGAGCACGGTGCTCGCGGCTCGAGAGTTCGGTAGCCGGGTCGTGGCCGTGGATCTTTCGGCTGCGAACCTGGAGCGTTGCATGGAGACCGCTCGACGATCCGGTGTGGGAGACCGGGTCACGGCTCGTGCCGCCGACGCTGAGCGGATCGATCTGCCGGCTTCCAGCTTCGACGTCGTGCTGTGCGAGTGCGCGTTCTGCACCTTTGTGGACAAGCCGGCCGCAGCGCGCGAGATGGCGCGCCTGCTTCGACCTGGGGGTCGGCTAGCGCTCTCCGACATGGCTCTCCGGCGGGCTGACTTCCCAGCAGATCTGCAAACGTTGCTGCTCCGGGTGGCCTGCATCGCCGACGCGCTTCCGGCGGACGTCATGTCCTCCCTCTTGGCGGACGCGGGTTTTTCCGAGCTTCGCGTCGAGGACGCGTCCTGGGCGCTCGCGGAGATGGTGCAGCAGATCCAGAAGCGACTCCGGGCTGCGGATCTCATGCAACGTCTCGGCAAGGTGCACCTCGGCGGGGTCGACCTCGTCGAAGGCAAGCGCCTCGTCAAACGCTCGCTCGAGCTGATTCACGACGGTGTGGTTCGATATGTGACCATCGTCGGCCGAATGCCGAAGTCATTGTTGCGCGAGCCCTTAGGGAGCGGGTCAAAATAAGGTCTGCAAGTCAGGGCGTCGAAACGCCCGGCTGGCAAGGCGTGAAGAGGGCGAATATTGCGGGATATTTAACCGATGAGCAACGCAGCCAGCCGGGATGGATCGGCGTCCCGAGTGCAGAGTTTATTTTGACCCGCTCCCTTACCTCGGCCCGTGCCGCGGCCAGCGCAGGGCGCGCAGCCCCATCTCCAGCGCGCCGAGCGCAAGCACGATCCCCAAGACGATCATCGCCCCGGGTAGCAAGGGGCCCGGTGCCAGCCCGGTAAGCGCTGGAGGACGCAGCACCGCGGCGGCGCCGCCAAGGAGCAGCGCCAACGTCGCGAACGTGGTGATCTTGCCAAGAGGCGTGGACGTGATCAGCGCTGGCCCGCGCCACAGGTAGAGCGCAAGGGCTCCGGCCAGGGCGCCGGGGAAGCGAACGACGACCAGGGCGAGCACCCACAGGGGCAGCACGTCTAGTCGGAAAAGCCCCACGGCGAGCGCACAGATCCAGACGAGGTCGGCCAGCGGGTCGAGGGTGCGCCCGAGGTCCGAGCGCACGTCGAAGGCGCGAGCCCACGCGCCGTCCGCCGCATCCGATAGCGCGATGGCGGCGAGGGTCGCGAGGGAAACGTAGCGGATCCAGGCCGGGGCCGCGCCGAGGTCCAGCAGGGGATAGACGGCAAGTGGTGCCAATCCCAGAC
This sequence comes from uncultured Myxococcales bacterium, assembly GCA_964346625.1. Taxonomy (GTDB): domain Bacteria; phylum Myxococcota_A; class Polyangia; order HGW-17; family JAJRWW01; genus CAYFWA01. The sequence goes on along the minus strand of CAYFWA010000261.1, from coordinate 3,625 downwards.
GAAGAGAAGACAGGCCGTTGGGTATCCCGAAGCGGTGAAGGCGGCGGCCCGCGCCCCGGGGATGAGGATCGCGCACGAGCCCGACATGCAGGATGAGGTACGCCGCCACACCCGCGATCCAGACGCCGTAGAGCGTCGCCGTGAGCGCAGCGCCGTGCAGCTCGCCAGGTCCGAACGCCACCCCCAGCAGGGCCGCGCCGAGGATCGCGATGAGGGCCATCCACCGGAGGATCGACCGCACGACGAGCGGCGACTCGCGTATCTGCTCGCGGGACTTGTCGAGAGAGCGGGTGAAGAAACGGCGCCAGCCACGCCACGAGCCGTCGCTGACGTGCAGGTCGGCTACGAGCTCTCTCGTGAAGGGGGAGACGGCAAGATCGCCGTTCACTGGGAGAGGCGCGCAAGCCCGGTCGGTCGGGTCAGGTGCCGAGGTGTGTGAAAAATCTTGCGGCTCGGCCTCCGCCTGCAAGGCGTCGAGGAGCTCGTCCACCGGGGGACGGTCGGACGGATCCCGGCTGACGTGCTCGTAGCGAAGGAGCCCGTCTCCGTTGATCACGAAGTCGCCGCCGAGCTGGGACAGGTCCTGATCGGTGAAGGGCCGCTGGAGCCTGCGGCCGCGTGCGAGGAGCCGAAGGTAGGCCCAAAGGCTACGGGGTCCCCAGATGTCCCAGAAGCTGCCGCGGTGCAAGCCGTAGCGCCGGTACGCCCGCCGGTCCGGATCCGAGGCGATGAGAAAGGGGAGCTCGAGGTCCTTCCGGTAACCCTCGAGCAACTCCACCGGCGCAAAAGAGATCACGAGCGCCCTCACGCCTCTGCGCTCGAACTCGTTCCAACGATCGCGCACCTGCACGAGGTGCTCCTGGCAAGGCAGTCAGGCCAGGTGGCGCAGAAAGACCAGCAGCAACGGCTGGCCGCGATAATCAGACAGGCCGACACGGTTGCGCGAAGAGAGCACTACCGTGAAGTCCGGGGCCGGCATCCCAGCGCTCAACGCCGTGTCTTGCTGCGCGCGGGCTCGATTCGACCGAACAGTCATCAGCGATCCATCATCCTGAACACCGGCTCCAAACGCTCGGCGAGGCCAAGCTCGACGAGCCACGGTCGGTGCGCCCTCCAGCTCTCCAGCAGCGCCTTGAAGACTCGTTTCTGCTTGCGCGCGTTGGGCAGCGCGTCCCGGATAGCCTGGATCCTTCCCTCCAACACCTCCACAAAACCGAGCGTGACCACGCTGCGTCTTCCGGTGATTGGCAACATGTCGATCAGCTCGAGCAGTTCGTCTGCTCGCAGCGAGTGGTTTTCACCAAGCTGGATTTCGCCGAACAAAGCAGGGAAAGTGGCCGCAGCCTCGTCGAAGTATTTCCCGAGGATCGGGCCAGCGCCGAGCCCGAAGGCCCGATCGAGCGCCTTGCCCGACTCGGCCAGGGCGTGCGCAAGGAAGCTCGCGAGGGCCTCGGCCTGGGCCGGTTCCAGCGGAGGCTCGACGACAGGCAGATGCTGGCTCTGAAGCGCTGCAGCTTCCAGGCTGAAGTAATCAAGCCGAGTGAGCGGATGTCGCATCAGTAGGCTGGATAGCTGGGTCATGGATTCCATCGGGTGACCGCCGGGCTGGATCCAGGCGCTACAGAACAGATTCGTCGGCGCCCCCTCCCTGACGAGCACCATGCCGAGGCGGCCGCCGAGCTGTAGGCGAAGGACACCCGACGAGTGTTCCGCCCGCAGATAATCCAGCAGGGCCCCCAAGTCCACGAAGGCCATGCGCAACCCCTCCATGAGTGCGTGATTGCAGCAGATGGCCTGCATGGCGTTGAAGTAACGCTCGGAGACCGCGTAGGAGTCGACGACGCCGGCCTCGCCCGCTGGATCCTGGTAAGCAGCCACGTCTTCGAGGCTCATCGACGTGAACACACCGTCTCGCCACCGCACCACCGACTCGAGGGACGGGCCTTTGAAAAGCAGCACGTCGGTACAGTCGACATGGTGGATGGCTACCATGCCGTGTCCGGTGGAAGCACGCTCCGCAGCGGCCACCATCGCCTGGAGATCCGTGTACCGCAAATCCGATCCCATTGCGATGACTTCTGTCTCCTCCGTGGGTAACTCGAGCGGGCGCGTCTCAGCCGGGGGGCGTACGGGAGACTGGCTTCCATTCGCCGTGGCGGGAAACATCTCATGGTAGGCCGCGCTCAGCGCGCCAGCCAGCTCCCAACCGTCGGCGAACCGAGTCGGAGCCTGGAAGGCCACGGCACGATCCACGACCTTGGCCAGCGGGATCGGGACCGCCTCGTTGAAAAAGGCCACCGGCGGGATGGGCTCGGCGATACGTCGGCTCAGCACTTCCAGGACGTTGTCCGACATTTGCGGCAGCTCACCGGTGATCACCTCGTACATGATCGTCCCAAGCGAGAATACATCGCTGCGCGCGCTCAGCTTGCTGTCCCCTCGACACGCCTCCGGGGACATGTAGGCCGGCGTGCCCAGCAGGATCCCCGGCGAGGTCAGCCGGGCGTCCTGGCTGAGCGCGGAGGCGATCCCGAAGTCGGTGAGCACCGGCTTGCCTTCCTGCCCGACGATGATGTTCCCGGGTTTGATGTCGCGATGGACGATGCCCTTGCTGTGAGCCTCGCCCACCGCCGAGGCCAGCGCGTAGAAGAGCGAGAAGAACACCCGTTGATCGGAGAGCCCTCCCTCGCGGTGAAAAACGTCCAGGGGGCGGCCCTCGAGGTACTCCATGATCATGAAGTGGACGCCGTCTTCTTCGTCTACGTCCAACACGCGCACGATGTTGGGATGCCTGAGCCGAGCTGCGAGCTGCGCCTCCTGGGAGAACCGTTTCACCAGCTCGTTGTTATCCGCGAGCTCCTGCTTGATGGTCTTGATGGCCACGGGGACGCCCAACGCTCGATGATGCCCGCGATACACCACCCCCATGGCCCCGGAGCCGATCACGGATTGAACCTCGCATTTCCCGAGCACCCGGTTGATCATCTTCATGGCTCCTGAGAGGTCCGGCGCTCCACGTCGGAAGCAGAGACCGTATCGCTAGGCCGTTCCGCGCTGCTTCCCCGGGAGCGGCGCAGCCCGGTTCGCGAGGTCCGTCGCACGCCTCCGGCCTTGAGCTGGTTGAAGGCGTCGGTGATCCTCACCATTGACGCCTCCATCTCGTCGATTTCGTTGGAGACGAAGACGTTACCCAGGGGCTTGGGGTGGTTGCCCACGAGCAAGCGCTCCAGAGTGAAGAACTTGTTTACGAAAATCCGAAGCACGCTCTTGACGAAGATGTAGTTCACGAACCCATAGACAAGTCCGATAACCGCCGACAGCACGAGAAAGAGCCAGAACTTCCCGGCCTGCTCAGCAAACAGCCGCGACCACAGGGCGAACAGCGCCCCCCCGAGCCCGCCTGCTGCCAGGATGGCGTAGAAGATCTTGTACATCATGGACATCGTGACCTCGCTTCCTGGACCGATCTCGGAAGTGCCGTGCGGCCCGCTCCCTGACCCGGCGGAACCTGAACCAAAGGTCCTGGCTCCGCCGGGAGCGGTTAGCTTGTGACGGTACGCGCCCTCTTCGCGCCTTGCCAGCCGGGCGCCTCGACGCCCTGACTTGCAGACCTTATTTTGACCCG
>CAYFWA010000260.1:8300-8515 GCA_964346625.1 uncultured Myxococcales bacterium | reverse complement strand
GGCGCTGGACCGGGGAAAATGATCCACCGCGGTGGCGCCCGCGTAGGCGTCCCCGCAAGCCCGGGGGTACCCGTGGGCGTGGGCGCTCCCATGAGCGTGGGCGCTCCCGTAAGCATGGGCGCTCCCGTGAGCGGGGGCGTCCCTGTGGGCGGAGGCGTTACTGTTGGCGGCGGCGTCCCCGTGGGCGGAGGCGTCCCCGTGAGCGGGGGCGTCCC
>CAYFWA010000260.1:0-8200 GCA_964346625.1 uncultured Myxococcales bacterium | reverse complement strand
CGTGAGCATCTGCGGGGGCGTCCCCGTGAGCATCTGCGGGGGCGTCCCCGTGAGCATCTGCGGGGGCGTCCCCGTGAGCGTGGGCGTCCCCGTGAGCATCTGCGTGGGCGTCCCCGTGAGCATCTGCGTGGGCGTCCCCGTGAGCATCTGCGGGGGCGTCCCCGTGAGCGGGGGCGTCCCCGTGAGCGTGGGCGGGGGCGTCTCCGTGAGCGTCAGCGCTGCTCATCTTGCCACCGCGAGCGCCGGCCCCCCGTCCGCCGCGCTCTTGGTCCGCGGCCTTGAGCATCAGCCGAGCCAGCGCGCGCGTGGCCCGAATGGTCTGCGCGCGTCGTCTCCCCGAGAGCTCGTGCCGGAGCCGGCCCAGGTCCAACCGCGATACTCGCGCCGCAAGATCCGCCGCGGCATCCGACCCCGCGTCGGCGCCGGCCACGAATCCTGCCGCGCGTTGCCACTCGGGCGAAGGCGCCTTCGCCTCGCCGCTCGCCGGAGATCTCGCCGGAGATCTCTCCGGTGCACTTGGGCGAGCACCCGGGGCGAGCTCCACCTCCACCGACGCCGTGGGCGCGTTCACCCACTTGCGGAGCACCTCCTCATCATCGGCGGAGGTGGGTTCGGCGAGGCCCCCGCGTCGCAGCTCGGGCCTCGCCGCCGGTTGCGCAATCGCGTCGGCTCCCGACCCCATGCGCGGCCTTTCCGGGGCCTCCGAGTCGGCTGACGGAGCCGCCCCCCGAGGCGGCCGGGGGCCCGGTAGCGGGGGGAGCTCCTCGGCCGGCGGCGGGGCCGTCAGACCCGCGGGCAGCGGGGCCAGCAGGGTCGGGGAGACCCCGGTCTTTTGCAGGCGGCGAATGATGCGGCCCACCTCGGCCACCCGCATCGGTCGCTGATCGCGGTCCTTTTCCAGGCACTGCAGGAGTCGTTGCTCCAGCTCCAGCGGCACGGGCTCCATGTCCGACGGCCGCAGGGTGCGGATCGCCGCGGGCACCATCCGCTGATGGGCCAGCAACATCTGGGCCACGGCGTCGGCGGTGAAGGGGAGATGCCCGGTCAAAAGCTCGTAGGCCATCACGCCGTAGGCGTAGAGGTCACAGCGGGAGTCCACCGCCTCGCCGATGATCTGCTCCGGGGAGATGTAGGCGGGCGTCCCGAATATCTCACCTTTTTCCGTGAGGGTCTTCAGCTCGGTCTCCACCACGATCTTGGCCAGCCCGAAATCGAGGATCTTGATCCGATCCTCACCCGCCGCCCCCTGGGTCACCAGGATGTTCGCCGGCTTCAGATCCCGGTGCACCACCCCCGCGTCGTGGGCTGCCCCGAGGCCGTCCGCCACCTGGGCCAGGATCTCCAAGGCGCGGGGCAGCGGCAGCGGCCGGCCCTCGTGCTCGTTCATCAGCGACTGCAGATCCCGCCCCTCGAGGTACTCCATCACCAGGTAGAACCGCCCGTCCCCGGTGTGCCCGAAGTCCGCGATGGTGATGAGGTTGGCGTGGCTCACCCGGCTCGCGGCCAGCGCCTCGCGCCGGAAGCGCTCCACCAGGGTCCGATCCCCCTCGAAGTCGCTGCGGAGCACCTTGATCGCATAGTCGCGTTGAAGCCCCGCGTGGTGCGCGCGGTACACCTCGGCCATGGCCCCCTCGCCGAGCCGCTCCAGCACGCGAAAGCGCCCCGCGATCACGCGCCCGATCATCTCATCTGCGGCCATCCGGGCATTCCTCGTACCTGGGATCGCTTGGGATCACAGATGCATCTCTCGATCGACGACACCGACCACGACGTGTAGCCATCCGGGCGCTGCCAAAGCACCGGCAGCGGCAGAGGCAATAGTCAAGATATTGCCAAGATATTGCTGCGTCGACTTTTCATTGGAGCAGTAGCCTTCATCATGGGCGCCCGCGCTCTATCTTGTCACGAGGAATCCGTGGTATGTCGTGAACATCGCTCCCAAGGGCCCGCCACCTCGGCCGAAGAACCGGACCTTGAACAGTACGGCCCTCCCGCGGGGCCCCCAGTACACAGCCAAGAGCTTCCAGGGAGATTTCCGGCTCATCAAGGCACCACCTCCCAGCCGCACCCAGCGTCCACGCTTTCTCAGCAGGAATCGATACCGCTTGCCCCGTCGATAGGCACGCACTCGGACCCGTCCGCGCCGCTTGCCGCGCCTTATACCCTTTCGGGTTATCCCAAGACGTCTCACCGCTGGGTGACGAAGGGCCTTCCTGGTTCGGACAGGGCACTTCATGCCGTTGACGATCGTGCGTTGTGACCCATTTTGTAGATTGACCAAAGTGATGCGACAACCCATCTGGGTTGTACACCGATCGTGAACGACGTAACTACGGCCATCTCTGGTGAAACCCAGCAGGGTCTGCTTGCATCGCCCACGCTCAGGACCGTCTGCCGTTGCCTGAGCCGATGGTGGAAGCGCCAACAGAGCCAGCATCGCCATCACGGGGAAAAGCAGGTACCATGCACGCATCATTATCTACCCTCCTTTTCTGTTCTGATTCTCTGCCTATCCGCCACTTAATTTGACGTATCTTACCGTTCCAGAACGGTTACGAACGGTCATGCGACTCCACCGTTCAGAGGCCGAGCACCGCGAAGGGTTCGAGCTGATCGCCGCATGCTGCGTGGCCGAGCTGGCCGAACTCGCCGGCTCCCCAGCACCATACGCTCCCATCATCGGCCCGAGCGCAGAAACGGGCGTTCCCGGCCGCCAGGGCTGTCCCGTGGGTGAGGCCGGCCACGGGTACGGGAACGTGGCTGTCAACAGAGCTACCATCACCGAGCCTCCCCTGGCCGTTGTGTCCCCAGCAGTGGATCGCGCCCGTCGAGCGCACAGCACAGGATTGAAGGTCCCACACGCTCACCGAGACAGCGTCAGAGAGCCCGAGGACCTGCACCGGCACCGCGCTGTTGACGGTGTCGTCGTTTCCTAGTTGTCCGCGAGAGTTCCTGCCCCAACACCAGACCTCACCGTCAGAACGCACGGCGCAGCCATGTACATGCAGAGAGAATTGTATGACATCGGTGAGGCCCAGCACCTGCTGTGGGTAACGCTGATCGGTGAATGTTCCGTCACCGAGCTGGCCGCTGTGGTTCTCTCCCCAGCACCAGACCGTCCCGTCGGTCTTGCGGGCGCATGCCCATCCCGCGACGCTGGTCACCTCGGCTACATTCGTGATTCCAGCTACTTGGACGGGAACGTAACGGGTGGTGATGGTCCCGTCGCCGAGCTGGCCGTACTCGTTGCGGCCCCAGGCCCAGAGGCTCCCGTCCGAGAGCACCGCATAGGTATGCGCCCGACCAGCGACTAATGACTCTACGTCGTTCAATCCCGTAACCGCGATGGGCGAAGCGCTGTCGGTGACCCCGCCGTTACCGAGCCGACCGTACTCTCCTTTGCCCCAGCACCAAGCCGATCCGTGTACGTCCACCGCGCAGCTATGGTCAGGGCCCACGGTGACCGATCGGATCTCCTGGAGACCCAGCACATTCACGGGTACGGGCTGATTCGTGGTCGTTCCGTCCCCGAGCTGACCGGAGCTGTTATTGCCCCAGCACTTCACCGTGCCGTTGGTTAGTACGGCGCAGGCGAAGTACGTCTCCAAAGACACCTGCTGGGCACTGCTGATCCCCAGGATCTGCACGGGTACGTGCTTTTCCACGGTGGTCCCATCACCGAGCCGCCCATGATTGTTGCGTCCCCAGCTCCAGAGCGTCCCATCAGATCGAAGCGCGACAGCGTAGGTGCTCTTGGCCCAGATTTTCGAGACACTGGTGAGGCCGGTGGCCTGCGTGGGAATCGGACTCGTCGTGGCACAGCCGGAGCCGATCTGTCCGTTTCCATTGATCCCCCAGCAGCGGAAGCCACCGGAGGCCATCATCGCACAGGTGTGTTGACGACCAGCGTTCACACTGACTGCGTCCTGCACTCCAAGCACAGAGACAGGTGTAGTACTCTGAGAGCGCGTGCCGTTTCCAAGCTGTCCCTCCCCATTGTGACCCCAACACGAGATCGTGCCGTCCGACCGCAGCGCGCAGGTGTAGTTCCCTCCCGCAGAGATGGAGACGGCATCAAGAAGATCAACCACGGACACCGGTGTGTGTCGATTTGTGCCGGTACCGTCTCCGAGCCTGCCGTTGCCGTTGTGTCCCCAACAGGATGCAGTGCCGTCCGCGTGGACCGCGCAGGAGTGCGCGGCACCCGCAGACACGGAGATAGCGTTGGTGATGTCCGATACCTGTACCGGGGTGTGCCGATCGGTGGTCGTCCCGTCCCCGAGCCTCCCGTGGGAGTTCAATCCCCAGCACCAGACCGACCCGACGTCTTTTACTGCACAGGCGTGGGAGCTCCCCGTGGAAACAAACACCACGTCGCTGAGCGCGAGCACCTGCTCCGGGTAGTGGCGCTCCACAAGGGTGCCGTTTCCAAGCTGACCATACGTGTTTGCGCCCCAGCACCAGACCGTGCCATCCGACTTGAGGCCGCAGGTGAACGTTCCCTGATTGTCGGCCCTACCGGCGGAGATCGCGACCACGTTCTCCAAGCTCATCACCTGGATGGGCGTGGATCGATTCGATGCGGTGCCGTCGCCGAGGGTACCGTTCCCGCCGTGCCCCCAGCACCAGGCCGTGCCGTCGGTACGGATTGCACAACTGTGCGCATCGCCGGCAGAGACAAAGACACCATCGTCGAGAGAAGATACGTGGACTGGCGTGGCGCTATCCGTATCCGTTCCATCTCCCAGGCGACCGTGTTGACTATACCCCCAGCAGTAGGTCTGACCGCCGGTCGCCACTGCGCAGGTGTGCACGCTCCCCGCAGAGATGGGCGACAGCGCGCAATCCGTGGGACAGAAGACCGGCTCGCCGACCTCGCAGTGGTCGTTGCCACAGCTCGCGCAGCCGTTCGTATCGATCCGACAGCCGGAGTCGCATCGTATGACGCCTCCATCGTAGCCATAATCCATGCAGGTGGCGCCTCCCAGGTCTCCTCCGTCGCACTCGTCCTGGCCGTTGACGATGCCGTCTCCGCACATGCCGGCAGCCTCGCAGTCGGTCAGGTCGTATCGGCACTGCGCGTCGCAGAACAAGTTCCCGCCGTAGTATCCCAGCGACTCGCAAGACTGGCCCATGAGGTCCTGCCCGTCGCAGTCCTCCCCGGGCTCGGCTACACCGTTGTTGCACACGGCCAGGTACAAGCAGTGGGCCGTATTGAAGGTACAGTTGGAATAGCAGTACAGCGGCCCACCCATGTAGCCCCTTGATTCACAGGTTTCCCCTCCCAGATCGTCTCCCTCGCACTGCTCACCTGGGTCCAGCGTGCCGTTTCCGCAGCTCTGCAAGGCGCTGCAGCCCACGGTGTTCAGCGAGCAGTTCTCGTGGCAGGAGAGCTCCCCCCCCTCGTATCCCAGCAGCTCGCAGGTTTGTCCGCCGAGGTCCCCACCGTCGCAGTATTCCGAGCCCTGCCGGACTCCGTCACCGCACTGGGCTACCAGACATTCGGACATGTCCAGCGAGCAGTTGTCATGACACGAAAGAACCCCGCCGGCGAATCCGAGCGATATGCAGCTCTCGTCGCACAGGTCCGCCCCATCGCATTGGTCCGACGGGTCGCAGACTCCATCGCCGCAGCTTCTCGGGGCGTGGCACGCCGAGAAGTCGAAGGTGCAGTTCGCGCTGCAACCGAGCGTACCCCCGCCAAAGGCGAGGAACGACTCGCACGTCGCCGACCCCAAATCCGACGCGTCACACTGCTCTCCGGCCGCCTTCAGGCCGTCTCCGCACACGGTGGGCAGACACACACCTCGGTCGCAAAAAAAGAGCCCTGCCGCCCCGGCCACGCTACAAGGCTCACCATCCTCTCGATCCTGACAGGACTCGATCTGCGACGGCAGGACACACCACTGGTGCGTCTCGTCGCACACCTTGCCAAGCGGGCAGTACTCACCCCAGGAGCAGCGCGTGCTCTGCTCCGAGAGGCAGCCACTCGATCCGGGGATCGAGAGGCCCAGCGGGAGTAGCAACGTCAGTACGAGCCAGGCCCGCGACCGACCCCGGACCCCGCACACCTTGTGCGAGCGGCGCGAGACCGATGAAGTAACAAAAAGAAGCACCTCACGCCACATGAAGCACCTCACGCCACAACGCCACATAGAGCACCTCACGCCGCATAGAGCACCTTCGCCGAGGCGAGGACCTCGTCCCGGATCGATGCCTTCAGGCCCGAGCGCGGCACGACGTCCACCGGCCGCCCGAGCACCGCCTCCGCCTCGCGCCCGAATCGCGCCAGGGTGCTGAAGGTCACGGTCACGCCTTCCGCGAAGGACACCAGCAGGTCCACGTCGCTGTCGGGCGTCAGCTCCCCCCGCGCCGCAGAGCCGAAAAGCGCGAGCTCGGTCACCGCGAAGCGGCGACACAGCGCGGACAGCGCATCGAGGGTCCCGGGTTCGATCTGGAAAGAGCTCACGATGTGGTTACCTTCCGTATTCGCGATGTGGGCACCTACCGGCTGGTCTACCATGGCGCAGCGCCAAGCGGCGTCCCCGCCGCAGTGAATTTCTGGGCGTAGATACCGTTTTCCGAGCCGTCTTGGCGTGGCCGTACCGGGCGCGCGGAGCGCGGCGGAACCTGATGTGCGAGCAGAGGGAGAGTGGGGAGGAAAACGCATGGAGGCCTACCAGGTAACCGAGAGGGTGGCCCCGCCACCGGTGGGCGAGAGGGTGGGCGTGAAGCGGACGCTCGCGCCTGTAGCGGCCGCGGTACTGTCTGCGGGACTGGCTGATCCGGGGGCGGCCGGGGTCTCGCGCTCCAGGCGACGAGGTCGGTTCAAAACGAGCATGGTGATTCCGGCAGCGAGGCCCAACGCGCCCACCGTGTAGAGCCCGATGGAGAAGCCATAGGCCACGCGGGCCCGGGTGCGACGGTCCTGGAGCTCGTCGGTGAGGGCGACGGGCTGCCCGCCGTTTTGCTCGTTCAAGTCGGAGATGGCGTCGTCGAGGGCGTCGAAGTCGTGCTTGGCCTTCCACATCACCGGGCCGCCGAGGATCGCCACCAGGGCGCCGGCGCCGAGCACCGTCCAGGGAAGCCAGCGCGGAAACCGCCGGCCGAGCTTGGCCTCCAGGACCTTCACCGGCAGGGGGGCGAGCTTCACGGAGATCTTCCGCGTTCGACCCGCCGCCACGCCGAACTTGAGGGTGCGGGTGACGTGGCCCTTGCGGCTGACCACCAGGACGTGGATGCCGGGCATCACCCGGACCGTGTTCTTCAGCGGACCCCGACCCAGCGCTTGGCGGTCGAGCAAGACCTGGGCGCCCGGTTGGGGGACCTCGATCTGGACCTCGGCCACGCGCCGGAGCAGGGCTTGAATGCGGCTCCGCGCCTTCGTGGAGGCCGCTTCATAGGCGGGGCCCTTGGCGCGCTCGAGGAACCGCTCGAAGGCGCGGATGGCCGCGGCGTAGCGGCCCAGGCTCTGGTTCACCAGCCCGATGTTGAAAAGCAGGTTGTGGTCGGGGAAAAGCTCGTAGGCGGTACGGAGCTTCTCCAGGGCGCTGACGTACTCGTAGCCGTTCCAGGCCTTGATCGCCTCCTGGCTGAGCTTCTGGGCCTTCTCGATGGCGGCCTGTTTTGCGGCCTGTTTTGCGGCCTGTTTTGCGGCTTGTCTCGCGGCCTCCTTCGCGTTACGCCGCGCCTGGCTTTTTTGGCGCGGTGGGGTACGGGGCGCGGTGGTGGGCACCGCGTCACGAGGGGAGGCGGTGGCGCCATCGCCCGGCTCGGGCTCCGAGCCCAGCTTGGATACCGTACCCTCGCCGAGCACGGGGCGCGACGCGGGCTCGTCCCCCGCGGCCCGTCGGTCGTCGGGGGTGGGGGCGCCGGAGGGCGCGCTGCGGGCGAGAGCCGGCGCGCTGGCGACCACCAGGATTGCGGCGAGGGTCGCAAGACAGCCAGCGACAGGCCTCCGTCCAGCGCTCTTTGTTTTTGGGTAACCGTTCAGGTGTCTAGTAGGAACGAAATTGCGCGAAACGGCGAATTGGCGCCTTTCCCTGCAGCGGCGCGAAGCGCGATGATTGGGGGTGAGCCCGGAAAAACCGCGCTTTTTCCGGGCGAGGGGGGATGGGACATCCCCCCTGAACGTGTACGTTTTTGGTAACCGTTCAGGTGTCACGTAGGACCGAAACTGCGCGAAACGGCGAATTGGCGC
>CAYFWA010000259.1:0-8532 GCA_964346625.1 uncultured Myxococcales bacterium | reverse complement strand
GGGCGCCTCGGCGCCCTGAACTGGACACCTTATTCGTGACCGGGGCCTTAGCACCCTGGACGATGGCCGCGGGCGCGCGGGGCGCTTGTAATTCCGACCCGATCGGTTATCTTTGAGGCGGCTTTTTGCACCGGCTAGCAGGTGCGCCCCATCTCACAGTATTTGGCCGGACTGTAGCGCCGGCTCCCAGACCCCCCGGAGGACATCCATGACGCTGCCGTCTCCCCGCTTCGCCCCCCTGGCGACCTCGCTGCTGTCTGTCTCGCTCACGCTCTCGCTCGCCGCCTGCCCCGGCCCCACCTCCGGCAACGGCAGCGACCCCCGGACCGGCCCGCGGACCGAACCCCGCAAAGGAGCGGACGCCGACCCCGGAGGCGGGCCGGCGCGACGCGCCCAGGCCAACTTCGTGGCCTCGCTGCTCAAGCGCGAGCGCACGGTGCAGGTGGGGGCCCTTTATTACCGCAAAAAAGGCGGCGGGGGCGTGAGCCAGGTCAAGATCCGGGTGGGCCCCAACCCCGACCGGGTGGCCGAGGTGGGGGTCAACGAGCAGTGGATCGGCGGCACCGGCGGGCAGATGAAGTCCTCGGTGTGGGTGGCGGCGTTCATGGCCTCCTCGGCCCTGGGCCGCGAGCTGGTGGACTATCGCTTCTCGGCCTCCACCCGCGGCTTCGTCGACGGACCCTCGGCCGGCGCGCTGTTTACCGCCGCCATGATGGCGGCCATCACCGGCGCCTCCATCAAACCCAAGGCCACCATGACCGGCACGGTGAACCCCGACGGCTCGGTGGGCCCGGTGGGGGGCATCGCCGACAAGTTCCGCGGCGCGCTCAAGCTCGGCTACCGGGTGCTCGGCTACCCCGTGGGTCAGCGCGTCCAAAAGGATCGCCAGGGCAACCTGGTGGACCTGGAGGCTCTCGCGGCCGAGGGGGGCGCCAAGGCCTACCCCGTGGCCACGCTCTACGACGCCTACCGGATCCTAACCGGACGCAACGCCCCCCGGCGCTTCATCATGAGCCGCCGGTCCATGCGGCTGCCCGCCAAGGCCGGCAGCTACCTGCGCCAAAATAGCCGGGGCTGGCACGGCATTGGGCGGCGGTTTTTCAAGATGTTCAAAAAGCGCGGCATCGCCAACAAGGAGGCCGTGCGTCGGATGCGCATCTCCTTGCGCTACCTCAAGGCCGCCGACGACGAGGCCAAGGCCCGCCGCCACGCGGCGGCCTACGAGTTCGCCGCACGCGGCGCCTCCTTCGCCTTCACCACCTTCCATTACCAGGACTTTTTGCTGCACCTCAAGGCCGCGCTCAAGACCAAGAACACCAAGCTGCTGCAGCTCAAGGCTCAGAAGATGTTCAAGGGCTCGCTGGGCTCGTCCAAGGCCTTCGATCGCCTGCGCCGGCTGCCCAAGCCTACGTCCATCGACCAGGCCGTGGCCCAGGTGGCCGCCTACTCGCTGGCGCTGGAAAACAAGGCGTACCTTCAAGGGGCGGCGCAGCTTTACAAGTTCGCGTCGGTGATCAAGGCCAAGCTCAAGGGTCGGCTCAGCTCCTTCGAGGCGAAGATGTTGTCGCGGGCGATCACCTACATGGGCATCGCCCAGACCAAGTCCAAGAAGTCCCGGCACCTGGTGGGGCTCGCCTTTCGCGGGGGCCGGGGCTTTCGGCTCAGCGGGCGCCGGCTCAAGACCATCTCATCGCAGGTGAGCTCCATGGCCCACGCCAACCTGGCCTACGCGGACACGGTGATCGTGGGCGGTCTGGTCAAGGCCACCAAGAAGCCGAAGAAGTACTGGCAGCTCATGCTCACCAACTACCTGTCGGCCGCGCGCAACGCGCGGGCCTCGCTTTTGATGAACCGCGCGCTCAACAAGGGCACCTGGCAGTGGTCGCTGGCCGAGCTGGGCGCCGCGGTGAGCTCCTACCTTCACTCGTCGATGCTGCTCACCAAGCTCTACGCGGTGGGCGCCTTCCACAAGCTCGGCGGTCAGGTGCGGCAGGTCAAACGGCAGCGGGCGCTGCTGGAGATGCTCAAGCACGCCGACATCAAGGCCCGTCAGGCAGCCGCCCGGGCCCGGCGGGCCATCGGCTACGTCCCGCTGATGAGCCGTTACTTTTACGAGGTGGGGCGGGCCATGAGCCGCAGCGGACAAACCCTGCAGGTCAAAGCCCTGGAGATGTATTGGCGATCCTCGCTGCTTTCCCAGGTCGCCGTCATGCTCGCGCGAAGAAACTGAGTTTTTTTCGCGGCGGGCCGCCCCCCCTGCGGCGGGCTCCGGCGCCCCGCGTCCCATCCCTTCGCCCCCTTCGCCCCCCTTCGTTCCCTTCGCCCATACCCCTCGTCCCCTTCGCCCAAACCCTTGCCCTACCCCACAAAAGGTGGTAAAGACCCGTTCGCTGTCGTCCCCGGCGAAGGCCGCGCCCGACGGGCCGGCCGGTCGCGGGGGGCCGGAAACAACCACGCACGCATCGCGTCGAGCTCGCGGGCGTCCCGGTCGGCCAAACGAACAGGCCGAACGGGGAGCGAGCCCGCCGACCCGGGCTTCGGTCGGCAACGCGCTGCGGAGGCCCAACGCCAGGAGGTCCCCATGGAAGCCAACGCCAAAGCTGCGTCCCAGCCCCTCCCCGAGGAACAGGACGTCACCCTCAGCCAGATGCTGGAAGCCGGAGTCCACTTCGGCCACCAGACCACCCGTTGGAACCCGAAGATGCGCCAGTACATCTATGGCGCTCGCAACGGGATCCACATCATCGATCTGCAGCAGACGCTCAAGAAGTTCCGCGAAGCGGTCAACTTCGTGCGCGAGGCCGTGGCCGAAGGCGGCACGGTGCTGTTCGTGGGCACCAAGAAGCAAGCCCAGGACGCCATCGCCGAGGAGGCCCAGCGCTGCGGGATGTACTACGTCACCCATCGCTGGCTCGGCGGAACGCTGACGAACTTCCGCACGGTGAAGGGCTCCATCGACCGGCTCAAGTCCATCGAGAAGATGGCCGAGGACGGCACCTACGAGCGGCTCACCAAGAAGGAGGCGCTCAAGCTCGATCGCGAGCGGATCAAGCTCGAGAAGAACCTCGGCGGCATCAAGGAGCTCACGGGCCCGCCGGCGGTGATGTTCGTGGTCGACCCCGAAAAGGAGAAGATCGCCATCGCCGAGGCCAACAAGCTGCGCATCCCGCTGGTGGCGGTGGCCGACACCAACTGCAATCCGGACAAGCTCGACTGGATCATCCCGGGCAACGACGACGCCATCCGGGCCATCAAGCTGTTCAGCTCCCGGGTGGCCGAGGCCTGCATCGTGGGGGCCAAGCTGGGGCGCGAGCGCTCTGCGGCGCGCGCCACCAAGGACGAGGAGCGCGCCCGCCAGGAGGCGTCCACCATCCGCGTGGCCTCGGGCGGTGACGGCCCGAAGGTGGAGGTGGTCACGCGACGCAGCCCCGCGCACCCGCAGCCCGAGGCCGCCGCTGCGCCCGAAGAAGGTGAAAAGAAGCAACAACCGGAGTAACCCCGGCGTCCGGGAGGCCGGCGAGGGTGGCGAGGGAGCGCCAACGCCGGCGGGCCGGAATTGCGACCAGGGAACGATCCCTCGGAGAGCCCCGAGGGTGGACGACCCCCGCCCGACCGGGCGGGGGTCAAAAGAGGAGCAAGCGACCGATGGCGATTTCAGCGGCGGACATCAAGCAACTGCGGGAGCGCACCAACGCCCCGATGATGGACTGCAAAAAGGCCCTCACGGAGACCGATGGCGACATGGACAAGGCCGTGGAGTTTCTCCGAAAAAAGGGCCTGGCCTCTGCCAAGAAGCGGGCGGGCCGGGTGGCCGCCGAGGGGGTGGTGACCTCCTACATCCACGGCGAGGGTCGCATCGGGGTGCTGGTGGAGGTCAACAGCGAGACCGACTTCGTGGCGCGCACCGACGACTTCCAGAAGCTGGCCCACGAGATCGCGATGCAGATCGCCGCCTCCGCGCCGCCCTACGTGCGGCGCGAGGAGGTCCCCGTAGAGGACATCGAGAAGGAAAAGGAGATCCGCGGCGAGCAGCTCAAGGATCAGGGCAAGCCCGACAAGATCATCCCCAAAATCCTCGAGGGCCAGATCAACAAGTGGTACTCCGAGGTCTGCCTCATGGAGCAGCCGTACAACCGCGACCGGGACAAGACCATCGAAGACCTGGTCAACGAGGTGGCCGCCTCCACCGGGGAGAAGATCACGGTGCGGCGGTTTGCCCGCTTCGAGCTGGGTGAAGGCCTCGAGAAACGCTCCAACGACCTCGGCGCCGAGGTCGTTGGAGCGTTTCTCGAGGCCTTCACCCAGCTCGAAGCGGGCAAACCGCCGCACCGTGATCTTCTCCCCGGTGGAGGCGGCCACCTCGTTGACCAGGTCTTCGATGGTCTTGTCCCGGTCGCGGTTGTACGGCTGCTCCATGAGGCAGACCTCGGAGTACCACTTGTTGATCTGGCCCTCGAGGATTTTGGGGATGATCTTGTCGGGCTTGCCCTGATCCTTGAGCTGCTCGCCGCGGATCTCCTTTTCCTTCTCGATGTCCTCTACGGGGACCTCCTCGCGCCGCACGTAGGGCGGCGCGGAGGCGGCGATCTGCATCGCGATCTCGTGGGCCAGCTTCTGGAAGTCGTCGGTGCGCGCCACGAAGTCGGTCTCGCTGTTGACCTCCACCAGCACCCCGATGCGACCCTCGCCGTGGATGTAGGAGGTCACCACCCCCTCGGCGGCCACCCGGCCCGCCCGCTTCTTGGCAGAGGCCAGGCCCTTTTTTCGGAGAAACTCCACGGCCTTGTCCATGTCGCCATCGGTCTCCGTGAGGGCCTTTTTGCAGTCCATCATCGGGGCGTTGGTGCGCTCCCGCAGTTGCTTGATGTCCGCCGCTGAAATCGCCATCGGTCGCTTGCTCCTCTTTTGACCCCCGCCCGGTCGGGCGGGGGTCGTCCACCCTCGGGGCTCTCCGAGGGATCGTTCCCTGGTCGCAATTCCGGCCCGCCGGCGTTGGCGCTCCCTCGCCACCCTCGCCGGCCTCCCGGACGCCGGGGTTACTCCGGTTGTTGCTTCTTTTCACCTTCTTCGGGCGCAGCGGCGGCCTCGGGCTGCGGGTGCGCGGGGCTGCGTCGCGTGACCACCTCCACCTTCGGGCCGTCACCGCCCGAGGCCACGCGGATGGTGGACGCCTCCTGGCGGGCGCGCTCCTCGTCCTTGGTGGCGCGCGCCGCAGAGCGCTCGCGCCCCAGCTTGGCCCCCACGATGCAGGCCTCGGCCACCCGGGAGCTGAACAGCTTGATGGCCCGGATGGCGTCGTCGTTGCCCGGGATGATCCAGTCGAGCTTGTCCGGATTGCAGTTGGTGTCGGCCACCGCCACCAGCGGGATGCGCAGCTTGTTGGCCTCGGCGATGGCGATCTTCTCCTTTTCGGGGTCGACCACGAACATCACCGCCGGCGGGCCCGTGAGCTCCTTGATGCCGCCGAGGTTCTTCTCGAGCTTGATCCGCTCGCGATCGAGCTTGAGCGCCTCCTTCTTGGTGAGCCGCTCGTAGGTGCCGTCCTCGGCCATCTTCTCGATGGACTTGAGCCGGTCGATGGAGCCCTTCACCGTGCGGAAGTTCGTCAGCGTTCCGCCGAGCCAGCGATGGGTGACGTAGTACATCCCGCAGCGCTGGGCCTCCTCGGCGATGGCGTCCTGGGCTTGCTTCTTGGTGCCCACGAACAGCACCGTGCCGCCTTCGGCCACGGCCTCGCGCACGAAGTTGACCGCTTCGCGGAACTTCTTGAGCGTCTGCTGCAGATCGATGATGTGGATCCCGTTGCGAGCGCCATAGATGTACTGGCGCATCTTCGGGTTCCAACGGGTGGTCTGGTGGCCGAAGTGGACTCCGGCTTCCAGCATCTGGCTGAGGGTGACGTCCTGTTCCTCGGGGAGGGGCTGGGACGCAGCTTTGGCGTTGGCTTCCATGGGGACCTCCTGGCGTTGGGCCTCCGCAGCGCGTTGCCGACCGAAGCCCGGGTCGGCGGGCTCGCTCCCCGTTCGGCCTGTTCGTTTGGCCGACCGGGACGCCCGCGAGCTCGACGCGATGCGTGCGTGGTTGTTTCCGGCCCCCCGCGACCGGCCGGCCCGTCGGGCGCGGCCTTCGCCGGGGACGACAGCGAACGGGTCTTTACCACCTTTTGTGGGGTAGGGCAAGGGTTTGGGCGAAGGGGACGAGGGGTATGGGCGAAGGGAACGAAGGGGGGCGAAGGGGGCGAAGGGATGGGACGCGGGGCGCCGGAGCCCGCCGCAGGGGGGGCGGCCCGCCGCGAAAAAAACTCAGTTTCTTCGCGCGAGCATGACGGCGACCTGGGAAAGCAGCGAGGATCGCCAATACATCTCCAGGGCTTTGACCTGCAGGGTTTGTCCGCTGCGGCTCATGGCCCGCCCCACCTCGTAAAAGTAACGGCTCATCAGCGGGACGTAGCCGATGGCCCGCCGGGCCCGGGCGGCTGCCTGACGGGCCTTGATGTCGGCGTGCTTGAGCATCTCCAGCAGCGCCCGCTGCCGTTTGACCTGCCGCACCTGACCGCCGAGCTTGTGGAAGGCGCCCACCGCGTAGAGCTTGGTGAGCAGCATCGACGAGTGAAGGTAGGAGCTCACCGCGGCGCCCAGCTCGGCCAGCGACCACTGCCAGGTGCCCTTGTTGAGCGCGCGGTTCATCAAAAGCGAGGCCCGCGCGTTGCGCGCGGCCGACAGGTAGTTGGTGAGCATGAGCTGCCAGTACTTCTTCGGCTTCTTGGTGGCCTTGACCAGACCGCCCACGATCACCGTGTCCGCGTAGGCCAGGTTGGCGTGGGCCATGGAGCTCACCTGCGATGAGATGGTCTTGAGCCGGCGCCCGCTGAGCCGAAAGCCCCGGCCCCCGCGAAAGGCGAGCCCCACCAGGTGCCGGGACTTCTTGGACTTGGTCTGGGCGATGCCCATGTAGGTGATCGCCCGCGACAACATCTTCGCCTCGAAGGAGCTGAGCCGACCCTTGAGCTTGGCCTTGATCACCGACGCGAACTTGTAAAGCTGCGCCGCCCCTTGAAGGTACGCCTTGTTTTCCAGCGCCAGCGAGTAGGCGGCCACCTGGGCCACGGCCTGGTCGATGGACGTAGGCTTGGGCAGCCGGCGCAGGCGATCGAAGGCCTTGGACGAGCCCAGCGAGCCCTTGAACATCTTCTGAGCCTTGAGCTGCAGCAGCTTGGTGTTCTTGGTCTTGAGCGCGGCCTTGAGGTGCAGCAAAAAGTCCTGGTAATGGAAGGTGGTGAAGGCGAAGGAGGCGCCGCGTGCGGCGAACTCGTAGGCCGCCGCGTGGCGGCGGGCCTTGGCCTCGTCGTCGGCGGCCTTGAGGTAGCGCAAGGAGATGCGCATCCGACGCACGGCCTCCTTGTTGGCGATGCCGCGCTTTTTGAACATCTTGAAAAACCGCCGCCCAATGCCGTGCCAGCCCCGGCTATTTTGGCGCAGGTAGCTGCCGGCCTTGGCGGGCAGCCGCATGGACCGGCGGCTCATGATGAAGCGCCGGGGGGCGTTGCGTCCGGTTAGGATCCGGTAGGCGTCGTAGAGCGTGGCCACGGGGTAGGCCTTGGCGCCCCCCTCGGCCGCGAGAGCCTCCAGGTCCACCAGGTTGCCCTGGCGATCCTTTTGGACGCGCTGACCCACGGGGTAGCCGAGCACCCGGTAGCCGAGCTTGAGCGCGCCGCGGAACTTGTCGGCGATGCCCCCCACCGGGCCCACCGAGCCGTCGGGGTTCACCGTGCCGGTCATGGTGGCCTTGGGTTTGATGGAGGCGCCGGTGATGGCCGCCATCATGGCGGCGGTAAACAGCGCGCCGGCCGAGGGTCCGTCGACGAAGCCGCGGGTGGAGGCCGAGAAGCGATAGTCCACCAGCTCGCGGCCCAGGGCCGAGGAGGCCATGAACGCCGCCACCCACACCGAGGACTTCATCTGCCCGCCGGTGCCGCCGATCCACTGCTCGTTGACCCCCACCTCGGCCACCCGGTCGGGGTTGGGGCCCACCCGGATCTTGACCTGGCTCACGCCCCCGCCGCCTTTTTTGCGGTAATAAAGGGCCCCCACCTGCACCGTGCGCTCGCGCTTGAGCAGCGAGGCCACGAAGTTGGCCTGGGCGCGTCGCGCCGGCCCGCCTCCGGGGTCGGCGTCCGCTCCTTTGCGGGGTTCGGTCCGCGGGCCGGTCCGGGGGTCGCTGCCGTTGCCGGAGGTGGGGCCGGGGCAGGCGGCGAGCGAGAGCGTGAGCGAGACAGACAGCAGCGAGGTCGCCAGGGGGGCGAAGCGGGGAGACGGCAGCGTCATGGATGTCCTCCGGGGGGTCTGGGAGCCGGCGCTACAGTCCGGCCAAATACTGTGAGATGGGGCGCACCTGCTAGCCGGTGCAAAAAGCCGCCTCAAAGATAACCGATCGGGTCGGAATTACAAGCGCCCCGCGCGCCCGCGGCCATCGTCCAGGGTGCTAAGGCCCCGGTCACGAATAAGGTGTCCAGTTCAGGGCGCCGAGGCGCCC
>CAYFWA010000258.1:0-8540 GCA_964346625.1 uncultured Myxococcales bacterium | reverse complement strand
CGAAACCCGGGAAACCGCCTCCACCCATGCCTGAGAACGATTCCAGCCCCACCCCCGCGTCCGCCGTCCCCGCGGCGGCTCCCGGAACCCCCACCCGGAAACTGTGGAACTCCGAACGCCTTTACCGCCTGCGGGACGGCTTGCCCTGGCCCTTCGTCAACAAGGTTCGCGAGACGCGGCGCCCCCTGCTCATCACCGCCTGTATCCTGGCCGGCATCTGCGTCGTTTCCCTCATCGGCTTGACCGTGGCGTGGCAAAGCTTCCGCCTGGCCGATCCGCAGTTGCATCCCGAACTCGCCTCCCTGCGCGAGCAGTTCAAGAGCGATCCGCGCAACGCCGAGCTGAAGGAGCAAATCCGCGCCCTCGACTACGCCCAGCGCCAACGCTTTTTCCAGCGCCACTGGCAGCTCGACCTCTTTGGCTGGGCCGCCCTCCTCTCCGGCGGCATCGCCCTGCTCTACTTCAAGGGCTGGATCGACGCCGGGCGCGAGCGCCCCTTCCCCCAGGCCTATCGCTCCCTCCTCGCCGCCGCGCGGAAACGCAAAGAAGACCAGGACGGCGATACCGCCTCCCCGGCCCAGGCACCGACCCCTCCCGCCACACCGGAAGAAGAACCGCGCGACCCCGCCTTGATCGATGAGCTGACCGCCAAGCACGGCTCGGAGGCCTCCGCGCTCATCCCCATCCTCAACGCCATCCAGGCCCGCTACCGCTACCTGCCGGATCCCATGATCAGCCTGGTCGAGGAAAAGCTGGGGCTGAGCCGCGCCCATGTGGACGGCGTCATCAGCTTCTACCACCAGTTCCGCCTCAAGCCCTGCGGCAAGAGCCTGGTCAAGGTCTGTGTCGGCACCGCCTGCCACGTCGCCGGAGCCTCCCGCATCATCGACCAGCTCAAGCGCAACTACCACATCCCCGCCGACGGCGACACCGCCCCGGACCGCTCCGTCACCATCGAAGAGGTCGCCTGCATCGGCTGCTGCATGCTCGCACCCGCCGCCGACCTCGACGGCAACATCCTCGGCCCCACCGACAGCAAGGCCATCGCCGCCGCCGTCGCCCATCCCAACCCGGATAAGACCACCGTCGAGCACGCAACCGGCACCAACGGCACCTCCGCCCCCGGGCAAAGCCCCGAGCGCAGCGTGGCTCTCTGCCTTTGCTCCAGCTGCCGGGCGAGTGGCGCCGGCAAGGTCGCCACCGCCCTGCAGGAGGAAATCCGCCGCCGCCAGCTCCCGGTCAAACTCGAGTTCACTTCCTGCGAGGGCGAGAGTTCGCGCGCGCCCCTGGTCCACGTCCGCGCCAAGGGCGTGGAAACCGCCCGCTACGGCAACGTCCTGCCCGGCCAGGCCTCCGCCCTGCTGCGCGACGCCTTCCCGCCCCGCCCCGGCATCGAGAAAATTTCCTTCTGGAGCAGCGACCTCATCGCCAACCTGGCCGGCGGGCGGACCCCCGCTCCCGTCGCCGTCAATACCGCCGCCACCCCCGAACGCCCCCGCATCGCCGCCAGCGACGCCACCCGCGGCGACCCGGTCTCGCTCGAGGAATACCGCCGCGAGGGCGGCTTCCGCGCCCTGGCCAAGGCCACCTCCGAACTCTCGCCGGAGGGCATCATCGAAATGCTCAAAGAGAGCGGCCTGCGGGGGCGCGGCGGCGCGGGCTTCCCGACCGGAGTCAAGTGGGAGCACGTCGTCAACGCCGGCAACCGCCCGATCGTGGTCTGCAACGGCGACGAGGGCGACCCCGGCGCCTTCATGGACCGCATGCTCATGGAGAACTTCCCCTTCCGCGTGCTCGAAGGCATGGCCGTGGCCTCCTTCGTGACCGGCGCCGAAGAGGGCATCCTCTACATCCGCGCCGAATACCCGCTGGCCATCCGCCGCATCGAGCAAGCCATCGCCGACTGCGAAAAGGCCGGCCTCCTCGGCGACCGCCTCGCCAGCACCGGGCACCCCTTCCGCGTGCGCGTCGTCTCGGGTGCCGGAGCCTTCGTCTGCGGCGAGGAAACCGCCCTGCTGGCCTCCCTCGAAGGCGAACGCGGCGAGCCGCGCCAACGCCCGCCCTATCCGGCGGTCAAGGGCGCCTGGGGCCGCTCCACCCTGATCAACAACGTCGAGAGCTTCTGCAACGTGCCCTGGATCCTCCTGCGCGGAGCCGCGGCCTTCAAGCAGGCCAGCGCCTCCCCGGAGCGCTCCGGCGGCACCAAGACCTTCGCACTCGCCGGCAAGATCAACCGGCCCGGACTCATCGAGGTGCCCATCGGCACCACCATCCGCGAAATCGTTTATGACATCGGCGGCGGCGTGAAGGACGGCAAGACCCTCAAGGCCGTCCAGATCGGCGGCCCCTCCGGCGGCTGCGTGCCCGCCGACATGATCGACACCCCCATCGACTACGACACCCTCGCCGCCAGCGGCTCCATCATGGGATCGGGCGGGATGGTCGTCCTGAGCGAGGAAGACTGCATGGTGGACGTGGCCCGCTACTTCATGGAGTTCGCCACCCGCGAATCCTGCGGCAAGTGCGCCCCCTGCCGCATCGGCACCACCCGCATGCTCGAGATCCTCACCCGGCTCTGCGCCGGCAAGGGCTCCGCCAAAGAGCTGAAGGAGCTGGAGTCCATCGCCGAGCTGACCCGCTCGACCAGCCTCTGCGGGCTCGGCAAGACCGCGCCCAACCCGCTCGTCTCCACCCTGCGCCACTTCCGCCACGAATACGAAGCCCACGTCGCAGGCCGCTGCCCCGCCGGGGTCTGCACCGAACTCATCCGCTACGAAATCACCGACGCCTGCATCGGCTGCACCATCTGCGCCACCGACTGCCCCGTCGATGCCATCCCCTTCACCCCCCACCAGACCCACAGCATCGACAACGATCTCTGTATCCGCTGCGACACCTGCCGCGTGGTCTGTCCCGAAGACGCCGTCGCCATCATGACCGGCGACGAGCGCGTCCGCGGCGGCACCGGGCAGGAGAAAAACATCCTCGCCACCCTGTAACCCCCAAAAAACCTTCCCAGCCATGATTCAATCCATCGACTCGCCCGACTCGCAGTCCGTCGAAATCACCATCAACGGCGAAGTCATCTCCGTCGCGGAGGGAACCAGCGTTCTCGAAGCCTCGCGCCGCGCCGGGTTCGAGATACCCACCCTCTGCCACCTCGAAGGCCAGCCCGGGTTTTCCTCCTGCATGCTCTGCACCGTCGAGGATAAGAAAACGGGCAAGACCTTCGCCAGTTGCGCCATCGCCGCCGCCCCGGGAATGGAGATCGAGACCGAAAACCCGATGCTCGCCGACAAACGCCGGACCTTGCTCGAACTCATCATGAGCGACCATTCCGGCGACTGCGAAGCCCCCTGCGAACTCGTCTGCCCCGCCTCCATCCCCATCCCCGAGATCATCCGCCACCTGCGCAACAACCGCCCGGCGGAGGCCGCCCGCCTGCTGCGCGAGCGCGTGCCCCTGGGGGGCGTGCTCGAACGCATCTGCACCGCCCCCTGCGAAAAGGGCTGCCGCCGCTCCAAGGTGGATGAAGGCGTCTCCATCCGCAATATCTGCCGCTTCGCCGCCGACCTCCCTTACGATTACGAGCAAGCGAAGCAAGACGCCGCCTCCGCCGCCGAAACCACCAGCGCAACACTCGGCCGCGTCGGCATCCTCGGGGCCGGACCGGCCGGCCTCGCCGCCGCATGGCATCTCGCCAAAGCCGGTGCCGATGTCACCGTGGTGGACGAGCACGACGAAGCGGGCGGCATGCTGCGCTACGCCGTGCCCGCCGAGAAGCTCCCCCGCGACGTCCTCGACCAGGAGATCGAACTCGTCCGCCATGCCGGCGTCCGCTTCGAGCTGGGCCGCAAGATCGGCGGGGACGATTCCTTCGACCAATGGCGGCAAGGCTTCGACGCCGTCATCCTGTGTGTCGGCCAGATCTCCGACCCGGACAAACTCCCATCGAACATGAAAACCCGCGCCCCGCATCCCTCGCCCCTTCACCCCGATAAGGCGGGCGAGCGCTTCGGCCTGCAGATGGCGGGCGCGGGCTTCAAGATCGACAAAGCGACCATGATGACCTCGACCGAGGGCGTCTTCGCCGGCGGTGACGCCGCACGCTTTCTGCGCCTGGCCGTGCGCGCCGTGGGCGACGGCAAACGCGTCGCCGCCGCGGTCCTCCAACATCTGCGGAACGAGCCAGTCACTGGCGACCACAGCCGCTTCAACTGCAGCATGGGCAATCTCAAGCCCGACCAACTCGCCGAATTCGCCAAACGCGGATCCGAAGAGGGCCGCTTTACCTTCCACGCGGATCCGGCCGCACCGCTGCCGGCGGACGACATCCTCCGCGAAGCGGCCCGCTGCATGGCCTGCGACTGCGCCGCCAAGCACGACTGCGACCTGCGCGAACACTCCGACACCTACGCGGTCAAGGCGAACCGCTTCAAGCCCGCCGTCCCGATCCCCTATCGCCCCGACCACACCCACCCCGACATCGAGCACGATCCGGGCAAGTGCATCCGTTGCGCCATCTGCGTGCGCCTGTCCGCGATCAAGCAGGAACCCGTCGGCCTCGCCGCCCTCGGTCGCGGCATCCAGAAGCACCCCGGGCCACCCACCGGTAAATCCTGGGCCGACGCCCTCAAAAAAGATCCCCTCGACTACAGCCGCCAGTGCCCCACCGGCGCCATCGCCCCCAAGCTCGGGTGAAGCCTCGTTTCAAATCCCGGATCTCAAAATTGAAAATTGAAATTTGACATCTGAAATTCAAAATCCCAAAATCCCAAGCCTCGAAAGTCATGAAGCTCCGTTACCTCCCGATCCTCGCCCTGACCGCCCTGGCCGCCGCGCTCCCGCAAGCCGGAGCCACGCCATGGATGGGTGCCGGCCACCCCGCCGCCGCGCCGGATGGATCCCGCATTTACGTCCTCGAGACCGAGAATTCCGCCCTGCGCGCCCTGCCGGTCTCCCTGGACGACCCCGGCACCAGCCTCTCCCTGCCCGGGCGTCCGCACGCCCTGCTCGTCCACCCCGACGGCCGTCTCTTCGTCGCGGTCGGCGGCACGGATGGCCAAATCCTCGAGATCGCGCCGGATCTCTCCGCCATCGTCAACACCTACCCGGTCGGGCACACCCCCTCCGCCCTCGCTCTCGACCCCGCCGGCCAGCGACTCTTCGTGGCCAACCGCTTCGACGACGAAATCGCCGTCCTCGACCTCGCCTCCGGGGCAACCGTCGCCAGCATCGGCGTGGACCGCGAGCCCGTCTCCCTCGCCGTCGCCTCGGGCAAGCTCTGGATCGCCAACCTCCTCCCCGTCGGTCCGGCCGACACCGCCGATATTTATTCCGAAATCTCCGTCATCGACCTCGCGAGCCTGGAACGCGGGCGCAACATCAAGTTGCCCAACGGAGCCACCGCCCTGGCCAATCTCACCGCCTCGCCCGACGGTGATTTCGTTTACGCCACCCACATTCTGGCGCGCTACCACGTGCCCACCACCCAGGTGGAGCGGGGCTGGATGAATACCAACGCCCTGAGCGTGATCGACGCCGCCCAAGCCAGACATGTGAACACCGTGCTCCTCGACGAACCCCAGCGGGGCGCGGCCAACCCCGGAGCCCTCGCCGTGACCGGCGACGGGAGCGAAATCGCCGTCGTCATCCAAGGCACCCACGAGATCATCCTTATCGACCGCGAAACCCTGCACAGGAATCTGAATCTGGCCGCCGCAGGCAAGCCCCACCGCTCCAACATCAGCCGCCCCGACCAAGTGCCCAACGACCTGAGCTTCCTCTCCGGCTACCGCACACGCGTCACCCTGCCCGGCAACGGCCCCCGCGGCATCGCCGTCCTTCCGGACAAAGTCCTCACCGCCCTCCGCTACAGCGACCAGCTGGCCGCGCTCGAACTCCCCGGCAACCGCGTCCGCCACCTCGACCTGAACCCGGATCTCTCGCTGAGCGCGGAGCAAGCCGGCGAATCCGCCTTTCACGACGCCGCCTACTGCTTCCAGCAATGGCAGAGCTGCGCCACCTGCCACCCCGGCCAGGGCCGCGCGGACGCGCTCAACTGGGATTTGCTCAACGACGGCATGGGCAATCCCAAGCAGACCAAGAGTCTGCTCCTCGCCCACCTGACTCCGCCGGTCATGATCTCCGGCATCCGGGACGACTACACGGTCGCCAACCGCGCCGGCTTCCGCCACATCCAGTTTGTCGTGCCCCCCGCCGGACGCGTCGAAAACGTGGATGCCTACGTCGCCTCCCTCAAGCCCGTGCCCAGCCCCCATCTGGTGGACGGGGAATTGAGCGAGTCCGCCCGGCGCGGCCAAGCCATCTTCGCCGAGGCCCGCTGTAAATTCTGCCACTCCGGAGAACTCTTCACCAATCTGAAGTCCTACGACGTCGGCACCGGCGGCATCAGCGGGGACGAGACCCCCCTCGACACCCCCACCCTCATCGAGGTCTGGCGCACCGCCCCTTACCTCAAAGACGGACGCGCCGCCACCATAATGGAAGTGCTCACCACCTTCAACCCCAAGGACCAGCACGGGCACACCTCCGACCTCACCGAAGCCGAACTCCAGGATCTGGCAACCTACGTCCTCTCCCTCTGACCGGAAAAGAATCATGCCACAAACCGACCAACCCCACTCCCCCGCCTGCTGGAAACAGCAAGTTTCCCGCGGCAGCGGCGACGACGCCCTCACCGAGGTCTTCGTCACGCGCGCCATCGAAACCGACGCCCCCCTGGACGAACAGATCCGGGCGGCGCTCGCCGAAGCCCCGGGGGCCATGCCGGCCAAGATCCATTGTTTCTATCCCGCCGCCCGCCGCGCCGAAGCGGCCGCGCTCGCCGGACGCGGTGATTGGCCGCTCATGCTCACCGAGTCGGACGGCCCGGCCACCCTCGGCGGCGTCTTCCTCCACGCCGTCACAGGCAAGGCCGTCCGCCCGCTTGAATGGAACGGCCGCCCCGTCGGCCTCGCCTTCGCGCACGCGGGCATCGACTACTGCTATCTCTGCGACATTCGCGGCGAACACGGCGACGAGGCCGAACAGACCGGCCAGGTCTTCGAGGCGCTCGAGCAACTCCTCCAGTCCCGCGGCATGACCTTCCGCAACGTCCTGCGCACCTGGTTCTACAACCGCGACATCCTCGCGTGGTATCCGGACTTCAACCGCGTCCGCACCGCCTACTTCAAAAAGCACGGCATCTTCGATCACCTCGTCCCCGCCAGCACCGGCATCGGCGCCAATCACGCCATCGACACCACCGCCCTCGTCGCCGCCGCCTTCGCCGTGCGCGACACCGGCGGTGAAAGGGGCGGGCGCGCGGTTCCCTCCCCCCTCCAGTGCCCGGCCACCGACTACGGCAGCAGTTTCTCCCGCGCCGTCCGCTTCGACGCCCCGGGCCACAGCCGCCTCAC
Organism: uncultured Myxococcales bacterium; assembly: GCA_964346625.1. Lineage (GTDB taxonomy): Bacteria > Myxococcota_A > Polyangia > HGW-17 > JAJRWW01 > CAYFWA01. Next base: position 1,119 of record CAYFWA010000258.1, on the reverse strand, counting down.
CCTCTCCGGCACGGCCAGCATCGATCAAACCGGCGAGACCGTCCACATCGGGGACTTCGAAAAGCAATACCACTTCACCCACGAAGTCGTCGGCGCCATCCTGGAAGCCGAGGGCTTCTCCTGGGACGATGTCGTCCGCGGCATCGCCTACTTCCGCCACCCCGCGGACGCCGCTCGCGCCGAAAACCTCCCCCTGCCCGGAAACTTCCCCGTCCTGCGCACGATCAATGTCGTCTGCCGCGACAACCTGCTCTACGAACTGGAGGTCAACGCCGTTCGGAACGTCGGCTAGTTCAACACCTTGAGTCCGGCGGCCTTGGCGAGCTTGATTTGACGTCTGTCGAAACTGAGAAAACGCTCGCAGCCAAGCACGATGGCCATGGCGACGTGGAGGATGTCGAGACTGCGAGTGCCGATTTTCTGGGAATGTTGCGCACTGAGACGTTCGGCTTCGATCAACACATTGCTGTGGGCTGGTTCCACGTTCCTGAAAACACCCGAACTCAAGTCGGCCAGAAGCAGATTCAATGAATGATCCCTTTGGATGTTCGACATCTCTTTCCTGAAGATTCGGAGGCGCAACGCGTTCCGAAACTCCACTTGATTCAGCCATGAAAAACAAACCGGCGCACGCTGCTTCTCCATAAACTCACAGGCACTCCCGGTGTTCGCATCCGGCGCGTAAAGGGAGCAAATGAAGCCGGTGTCCGCGTAATCGCTCATCTTTCGCCGCGCTCTGCGGCGATCAGGTGCGTCGCCGTTTCAGGCAGCACTCGATCGCCGTAAATCGTTTCGAGACGTTTTTTGAAGTCGGGACGTTTGCCGGATCCTCCAGACGTTTCCACCGGTTTCAAGACGGCGACCGGCTGGTTCCGACGACGAATCTCCACCGACTCACCCATGGCGATCCGTTCCATAAGCAGGCCGGTCTCGTGCTTCAGGCTGCGTATGTTGACTGATTTCATCGTGACACGATCTTGTGCCACAAATAAGATCTGTCAATACCCGGGACATGCTTTTCGGTCGAGCCGGGTGTAACCACAAGTGCGTGGAGGGAATATCAAAATTTATTCGATAATAGTGCGTCCGCCGCCGAACTAAGGCGGGAGGGCGGCTGTC
>CAYFWA010000257.1:0-8553 GCA_964346625.1 uncultured Myxococcales bacterium | reverse complement strand
GGCCAATCGGGCCAATCGGGCCAATCGGGCCAATCGGGCCAATCGGGCCAATCGGATGGAGGGACCATCTATGCTTAAATCAAAAAAGACTTGTGTTTGCTCACTCGTGTTGATCGCCGGCGGCCTGGCGTGCACGCCGGAGATGAAGCCGCCCCGCGTGGCTCCAGGCGCAAAACGGGACGGCAAGATGCGTCCGGCGCAAGACGTCTGCCCACCCTTCAAGCTGCGGGACGAGCAGGGCAACGTCATCGATCCGGTGGCCGGAATCAACGCCGACAAGCCCTACAGCCCGAAGCAGACCTGCGGGCGGTCTGGTTGCCACGACTACACCGAGATCACGAAGGGGTATCACTTCACGCACGGCAAGGGAGAGGCGGTGCCGGCCGACCATCGGAAGCGCTACGCCTGGGTCACCTCGCCCGGGCAGTACGGCGGGCGGTGGTGAAGCCCGGCGCCGCTGTACCCGCAGTTGGCGGGAAAGAAGAACACGAGCGCCCGCGAGATCGACATGACGTCCTTCAACTTCGTGTCCAAGTGCGGCAAGTGCCACCCGGGCGGAGGACCGCTGGAACGCGATCGGGACGGAAAGCGCTACGACCGATGGATGGCGAGCGCGGCCTCCGGGCTCACGCCCGGCGGTGAGAACGGGCTGGACGGCGACTACTTCGAGGCGCGCTGGTCCGAGTCGGGCGTGGTGGAGGCCGACTGCCTCGTCTGCCACCTCCCCGCCTATGATTTCAGCACGCGCATCAGCCAGCTCGGCAAGCTGAACTACCGGTGGGCCGCATCCGCCGGGTCGCGGTTGGCCCAGGTGACGGGCTCGGTGAAGGCCGGTCAGACGCCGACGGTGACCTACGAAAAGTCCAGGTTCAACTCCGACGGCACGGTCACGTTGCACACCGTGCGCCAGCCGCGCAACACCACGTGCCTGCGCTGCCACGGCAAGTCCGACTGGAAGAAGCGCGGGGCGGCCTACTCGCCGCGGACCGATGTCCACCTGGCCAAGGGGATGCGCTGTGTGGACTGCCACACCGCGGGCAGCCGGGCCTCGGATCCACGGATCCGGGGGCGCGAGCGGCACCAGATTGGCAAGGGCGACGACCCGGGCGGGTTCGTGCGAAACGACCTGGACGACACCGTGCGGAGCTGCGAGTCCTGCCACGCCGACGGCACCCACGGCGCGCCCATCACCGAGCACGCCTGGCTCCCGCCGCTCCACCTGGAGCGGCTGGCCTGTCAGACCTGCCACATCCCCTGGCGATACGTGAGGAACGCGACGGTTCAGGCCTCCGACGTCTACAACCCGGGCCCGCACATCGCCCCGGCGGGGAAACGCATCTGGACCTTCTACGACGCGGATCGCGCCTACTGGAACCACTACGGTGAGAACACCCTGATGCACATCACGGACCAGCCCACCGACCGCTTCCGGCCGGCTCTCGCGCGCTACAAGGGCAAGATCTTCCCGGTCAACCGCGTGCACGCGGCCTTCGTCGGTTACGAGGAGAAGGGAAAGTCCGCCCTGGGACAGCTCCGGATGAAGGACTTCTACAAGATGTGGGCGCTCCACAAAAAGAGCCCGAAAACGGCCTACCCCAAGCTCGCCCGGATCCGCGACGACGACGGGGACGGCATGATCGAGGTGAATCGGCCCGAGGAGATCGATGCCCTGCTCGTCTCGGTGGCGGCTCACCTGAAGAAAACCGGCTTCTCCCTGGCAGGCCGCCGCCTAGTCTGGGTCACCGGAGACCGCGCCCACTACTCCGGAAAGGAGCACCGCACGCTCCCGCGGCACGTCTGGGAGGCCACGGCCTACGCCTCGGTGTTCAAGTACTCCCACGACGTGGCACCGGCGCGCGCGGCGCTCGGCGCCCGCGGCTGCACGGACTGCCACTCGTCTCGAAGCGACTTCTTCACCCGGCCCGTGCTGGTGCGTCCCTTCGGGCCCGACGGGCGACCGGTGTGGGCGCCGGCCTACCAGGTGCTGGGTATCTCGCCAGCCTGGGTGCGGCTGGGGCACTGGCGAGAGCAGTGGCTCAAGCCGGCGACCTTCCTCTTTTTCGCTCTGGGGCTGTACCTGCTGCTCGTGCTGGCCATCCGGAGCGCGCTCGGCGCGGGCCTCGGGCTGAAGGAGCGCGTGAGGACGCGCCTGGGGTGGATCGCCGCCGGCGCCGGCCTGCTGGCGTGCCTCCTGCTGGCCGCGGTCACCCCGGAGCTGCTGGCCTACATGACCGCCCGGCGCTTTGCTCTCGACGCCAACCACTTCTGGATCGGCGCCGCGGTGCTCTGCCTGGCGCTCGGCGTCGTCACGCTGATGCGCCCCCGCGCGGCGCGGCTCGCCGGTGTCTGGCGGATCCTCTCCCGGATCGTGCTCGGCCTCGTGGGTCTCTCCGTGCTCTGCGGCGTCCTGATGCTCCTTTCTCCGGGTGGCCTCTCCTGGCTGTCCCGGCTGGCCTACTTCGGCTTCGACCTCGCCCTGGCGCTGGCCGCGCTCGGGGCGATGGGCAGCCTCCTGCTCGCGCTGGTAGACGACGCAGTCGATGCGACCTGGCGACGAGCGGGGAGCGAGCGCGCCGAGGCGGGCTCGACGGGTAACGATTCCACCGCGCCCCAGACCGCCCTGGAGCACCGATCAGCGCGCGGCATGACCGAAAACAAAGAGGTGACCACATGACTCACGAGCGAACCATCCTCGAGAACGCCCTGGCGTTTCACGGCCACAAGTGCTGGGCCAGCGCCGCGGGCGTGCGGGCCGGCCTGGCGGCGCTGCGCGCGCTGGGGGTGGAGCGTACCGGCTCCTCGGGCGAGCTGCACTGCGTGGTGGAGATCGGCGACAACCACGGCGCCCAGTGCTTTTTGGACGGCGTCTGTTACGCCACGGGCTGCACCCTCGGCAAGTACAACATCGAGAAGGCGGGCTGGGGCAAGCTGGCCCTCACGCTAATCGACAAGAAGGGCGAGCGGTCGGTGCGCGTGAGCTACTGGCCCACGCACCAGAAGCGCATCGCCGAGTCGGCCTTCATGCGCAAGCGTGGCCAGGGGATCCCCCCCACCGACATCCCGGAGGAGGAGGCCTGGGCCATGGTGGACATCGTCTGGGAAGCCCCCGAGCAGGAGGTCCTGCGGGTCGGCGAGGTGCGTGAGCACCCCTACCACGACTACGGCGAGGTGATGGGGCTCGTGCCCTGCGCCGAGTGCGGTGAGCTGGTCGCCAAGGCGTACCTGCGGGTGGTGGGGGAGCGGCACGTGTGCATCCCCTGCTCGGGCTACGAGGGCTGATGACGGACGGGCGCCGGTCGGGAGCGACACCCCAGCCGTCGCTCCCCGGCGCCCTCAACCTGGCTGGGAGAGGGAGCCGATTCGATGGGGACGACCATCATCGCTGGCTTGCTGACGTTCCTGTTCACGACGGTGCTGACCATCGCGGGGGTGGGCGCGGCCTTCATCTTGATTCCGGTCTTTTTGGCCCTCGGCATCGACATCCATACCGCCATGGCCACGGCGCTGCTGCTCAACGCCGTGGCCATGAGCTTCGCCTCCTACCGGTTCATCCGCGCGAAGCTCGTGATCTGGCGCGTGGCGGTGCCGATCCTGATCATCGCCACCGCGCTGTCGCCCCTGGGCGCCTGGGTGAGCCAGGGGCTCGATCGCGCGACGTTGCTGTGGGGGTTCGTGGCCTTCCTCCTGTTCGCCGCCGGGATGATGCTCTTTTACTCACCGAAGGAGAAGGCCCTGGAGGTCTCGCGAGTCCGCCTCTACGCCTACGGTGGCGCGGTGGGTGCGGCGGCCGGGTTCCTCGGGGGGCTGCTCGGCGTGGGCGGGGGCAACTTCATCGTCCCGGTGCTCATCTGGCTGGGCATCAACCCGAAGAAGGCCTCGGCGACCACCTCCTTCATCGTGATCTTCAGCTCGCTGTCGGGCTTCGCCGGACACGCCACCGTGGGCAAGGTCTCCGGCAGCCTGCTGGGGGTGACCGCCGTCGCGTCGGCGCTCGCCGCGGTGGTGGGCGCCTGGCTGATGACCGAGAAGCTCTCGCGGAGGCACGTGAAGCTGGTGGTGGGGCTCGTGCTGCTCGGCATCGCCGCCAAGATGCTCTGGGGCCTGTTGGCGTGACCTGCCCAGCCCCAGCGAGATAAAAACGACATGGACTACATCAGCACCACACAGCTCGTCATCGCCTTCGTCGGGATCTTCGCTATCTCATGGCTGTTCTCGATCTTCGGCCGGGGAGGCGGCGAGTTCAAGCTGCCCCTGCTGCTCTCCATCGTCGCGCTGCCCTTCACCGACCTCAAGATTGTGAGCGTCTTTCTGATCCTCGTCCAGGGCATCGTGATGCTCGGGGTCTACGGCGGGACGCACAAGCTCGCCGACTGGCCGGTGGCGATGCTGCTGGCCGGGCTCGTCGGCGTGGCGTCATTTATGGGCGGCTACTTCTCCTACCTCGTGCCGCCGGCCTACCTCAAGGGGCTCTTCGCCGCGGTGCTCCTGGCCTCGGCCGTGAAGATGGCGCTGGGCAAGGGAGCCCCGGCGGAGCGGGCACGGTTCGGCGTCTGGCGCCGAAAGATGCCTGGAGCAGACGGGGAGGAGTACGTCGTGAACCTCGTCTACCTGGTTCTGCCCGTGCTGGCGGTGGGGTTCATCGCCGGCATGCTGGGCATCTCCGGCTGTGGCTTGATCATTCCCCTGTGCGTCGTGTTGGGTGGGATCCCGCTCCGGATCGCCATCGGTACGAACACGCTTTTGCTCATCACCTCCACGTCATCGTCTTTCGCCGGCCACCTCTTCCGGGGGACCTTCCATTGGCGTCTCGCGCTCATTCTCGCGGTGGCCGCCGTGGTGGGCGCCTACCTCGGCTCCCGTCAGCACATCGCGTTCTCAGAGAGGAGCATCAAGCGGGGGTTCATCGCCATCCTGGTGCTCGCCGCGATCTGGATGCTCATCAAGATGGTTCACTGAAAACAAGGAGCGACATCATGCACGTGCTCGCGATCTACGGCAGTCCCAGACCAGACGGCAACTCTGCGCGAATGCTGAACGAGGCGCTGGGCGAGCTCGGCGACGCCGCCGAGATTCATCGGGTGCGCCTGGCGGCGCTGACCGTGGCCGGCTGCGGACCCTGCCGGGAATGCGTGGAGACTGGGGACTGCGTCATCGAGGACGACATGCAACGGATCTACGGGGAGCTGCGGTGGGCCGACGTCATCGTGATCGCCACCCCCTGCCAGTTCTCGGACGTCTCCTCCGATGTGAAGAAGATGATGGAGCGCACCTGGTGCATGAAGGGCGAGCTGAAAAACAAGATCGGCGGCTACGTGATCTCCGCTCGCAGATACATCGAGAGCACGATGAACACGCTGCACGCCTTCATGCTCAGGCATCAGATGATCCTCGGCGGCAGTGGGGCGCTGGGTTACACCCAAACCGAAAACGGTACCATCGACACCGACCCGTTGGCGCTGAAGGACTCGCGCAAGGTGGGCAGGCGGCTCGCCGAGCTCTATCGTCTGACCCATGGTTGACTCGCGGACTGGGCGGCCCTTGCGGGGGCCTGTGCAGGGCGGGTCGTGGCGGTACGAGATCCGGTTAGCCGTCGTGCTCCTGGGGGCGCTCACCTGGGGTCCGGCGCTCGCGCTGGCTCGAGAGAAGGCGCCGGACCAGCCCTCCGAGTGGACACGAGCCCTCAAGGACATCCCGCTCGGACCGCTTCACCTCTCCCTCGGTGCCGAGCTCCGGCTGCGCTTCGAGTCCGACCACCAGTTCGACGTCCGCGGCTACGCCCCGGGCGTCCGCGATCACTTCCTGCTCGAGCGGTTCCGGTTGACATACAGCCTGCGCTGGAAGCGCTGGGTCCGCCTTTTCGTCGAGCTTCGTGACGCGCACATCTTCGGCTCCCGGCTCGATCGCGCGGACTTCCCGAGCAAGAACCCGGTCGAGGATTCGCTCGACATCCGGCAGGCCTACCTCGAGGCGTTCTTCCATCCGTCTCACTTCCTCGGGCTGCGCATCGGGAGGCAACAGATCGGGTATGGGGACGTCCGCGTTTTCGGGCCGGGGACCTGGGGCAACACCGGCCGCTACGTGTGGGACGCCGCCATGCTCAAGCTGCGGCTGCGCTACCTCCAGCTTGACCTCTGGGCCGGTCGTTTCGTGATCAACCTTCCACAGGACTGGCCGAACCGCTGGTCCGACGGTCCGACCGCCGTCGTGGGCTATGCAAAGATCCGACGTCTGCCGCTGCGCCTCGACCTCTTCTACGCGCTCAAGCTCGACTGGCGGGGCCAGACCGTTGGTGAGTCCGGCACGGGCAATCTGCAGTCGCACTCGGTGGGCTTCCAGCTCGAGGGTACGCTCCTCGAGGGGCTCTTCGACTACGGAGCCACGTTCGTGACTCAGCTCGGGCGCTGGGGCGCTGATCGACTGCTGGCCTTCGGCGCGAACGGCAAGCTCGGGTTCGTCATGCCAGCGCCCTGGCGACCCCGTCTGGGGGTGCAGCTCACGTGGGGCTCTGGTGATCGTGACGCCACAGACGGCGTCCACGGCACCTTCGACGGCGTGTTCGGCGGCGCCGATCTCAGCCTGTACGGCCAGATGAATCTATTTTTCTGGGCGAACCTGCGCGATTACGAGATCGATTTCGCTGTCTGGCCGGCAAAGGGCCTCAAGGCGCTCGTCGAGTATCACTTCTTCACGCTGGACGAGGCCAACGACGCCTGGTACACGACCGGGCTGAAGCCACTTCGCCGGGACCCGACCGGCGCGGCGGGCAGCGAGCTCGGCCACGAGATCGACGTCCGGATTCACTGGTCACCGCTGGCCGAGCTGGCGCTGATCCTGGGTTACAGCCACTTTTTTCCAGGGCGCTTCGTGCGCGCGACTGGGAGAACGGCCCACGCCGACTGGGTGATGCTGCAGGCCAAGTACGGCTTCTGACTCGCCTTTCGCTCTTTTTTTTTCGTCGCGACAACGCGCAGAAATCGTTCACGACAAGGCGCGAAATCAATTTTTGCGAGTGATTGGTGCTCTAGAGCACCGAACAGTTTGAAAGATGGCTGCAATCGCGCAGCTCGGGCATCTCGCGGCAACCGTCCTCGCTCCCTCGGTCACCGTACCTACGGGTACGGCTCGGTCGGTCGCTGCGGGCGCGATCGCGACTCGCGAGCAACTTCACGATTTCGCTACGACGTTCAAACTGTTCGGTGCTCTAGCCACTGGCGTCGGCCACGACGAAGCGGCCGTCGCTCATGCGCTTCAAGGTGTCGAAGCCGGAGACCATCCGCTCGTCATGCGTGACGGTGATGACCGCCGACTTGCGCTCTCTCGCGATGCGCTTGAGCATATCCATGACCTTGAAGCCTCGTTCCGTATCGAGGGACGCCGTTGGCTCGTCGGCGAAGATCACTCTGGGCTGGTTCGCGAGCGCCCGTGCGATCGCGACGCGCTGTTGCTCGCCCCCGGAGAGCTTGTCTGGCGTGGAGAGGGCGCGGTGCCCGAGCCCCAGGTACTCGAGGAGCGCCACGGCCCGGCGGCGCGCTTCCCGTTTTCGAACGCCGTTGAGCGTCATGGCGATGACGACATTGTCTCGGGCGTTCAGAAATGGAATGAGGTCGCCTGCGTCGAGCCCGGCGAGAACGAGCGCGCGCCGAGACCCGATGGTGCCCAACCGAACGTCCTTGCGCCTGGCGACGCCGGCTTTCACCACGAAGACGTGGCTGCTCCCGTTCGAGTGCTCGATCGCCGTCGAGGGGATCTTCAGTCCCCGCCGATCCTCACCGTGGATCACCACATCGACCTGCTCATGAATCGCGAAGCGTGGTGGCCGGCGGTCGAAGGAGACGTAGACCGCGATCTCGCGGGTGACCGGGTCGGCCTCGAGCGCCACCCGTGCGACGCGACCGGAGTGCTCCCGGCCCGAACGTAGTCGGATGGTAGCCGGCTGTCCGACCCGCACCCGATCCACGAGGGACAGGTCCACGAGCGTTTCCACCCAGAGCGAGTCGGGGTCGACGAGCTGAAAGAGCACCGTGCGCGCCGCCACCGCCGCTCCCGGCTCCAGCGCACGTCGAGTGATGACCCCTTTCATCGGACTGGTGATCGTGGCGTACGACAGGATGGTTTCGGCCACGCGCTGCTCGGACAAAAACCGCGCGAGCGCGGCTTTGCGGACTTCGATCGTGGCGCGGGCGGCGCGTTCGGTCGCGGCCGCCGCGCGAAACGCCGCGGTGTCGGCGTCGGCCTGCGCGACGGCGATGGTTCCCAGGGCGGCGAGCTTTCGGGAGCGCGCGCGGCGCAGCCGGGAGATGTCGCGATCCGCCCTGGCCTTGGCGAGGTTCGCCTTGGCGAGTGTCAGCTCCCGGCGAGCACCCGAGGCGGCCCACCGCGCTGCCTCGAGCCGGGCGGTGAGCTCGGTGGTGTCGAGCTGCGCCAGTGGCTGTCCGCTGTCGACCTCATCGCCGACGTCGACCAGGACCCGTTCGAGAGTCCCGGTGATGCGGGCGCTCACGCTCACCGAGAAACGGGCCTGCACGGTGCCAGGGCCGATCGTCTCTTGCCGCA
>CAYFWA010000256.1:0-8554 GCA_964346625.1 uncultured Myxococcales bacterium | reverse complement strand
AGAATTGATGGATCGGCGGCCGAATGCCGAAGTTATTCTTGCGCGAGCCCTAACTTGGCAAACTAATTTTGATCAGCTTCCTGAGTTGAGCCGGCCGAGTCCCGAGACGGCCAGGTCACACCCGATAGAAGCGAATGGAATAAACCAGGCGGCGCTATCCGCGGCGTGAAGGCGTGCGGCGGCGACGCCGGCAGGCCCCGAGCCCGGCGGCGGTGAGCAAGAGGAGCCCTGCAATCGGCAGCGAGCCGGTCCCGGCACCCGCGCCGGATCCGGCACCGCTGCCCTGGCAGCCGCAGCCCTGGGCCGGCGTGTTGGCCGGGGCGCTGGCGTCCGCGGTGGGGGCGCTGGCGTCGACGGCGGGGGTGGCGTCGGGCAGCGGCCCCGCGTCCGGGACCCCCGCGTCCGGGGGCTGCACCAGGGGCGGCGGGCAGTCCACGTCGTCCAGCAGCACCGTCACCGCGGCGGTGCGGGTGGTGGTGCCCAGCGCGGTGACCGCGAGCTGCGTTTGGCCTGCGGTCAGCCCCCGGGTATCCCACTGGCCGTGCCACAGGCGGGGCTCGTCGGGGTCCGGGGTCATGGGCACCGGATCGCCCCCCGCCACGGCGAAGCTCACCTCGGCAACCGGGCTGGCGTCGAAGACCAGGGCGCGCACCGGGTTGGCCTCGCCGGTGTTGCACACGGCGTAGGCGTAGGGGTTGGGGTCACCGGTGTGCAGCCGCGCGTCCGCCGGGGCGGTGATCACCACGAAGGGCCACGGGTCCCCCGAGCTGGTGGCAGCGTACGAGACCGCGTCGTTGTCCACCGCCACCACCGCCACGTTGTCCGTGTCGCCCTTGCCGAGAGTGTCCACCTTCGCGTTGACCAACCCCTCGGCCAGATAGGAGCCGTACTCATGCACGTGGCCGTGGAAGTAAAACGCCCCGTGTTGCTGGGCGAGACCGATCATGGCCGCGGCGTTGTCGGGTTGGTTGATCCGGTGGTGGGCGAAGAGCAGGGTCAGCGCCGCGTTGGGGGCGGCGGCGAGGGCGTCCTCGAAGGCCTGCACGCCCTCGGCGGTGAAGACCGGGTCTTCGAGAAAGCTGTTGCTGCCGTCTCCGGCGGAGTTGGCGCCGAATACCAGGTAGTCGCCGAAGGCGAAGGACAGCAGCACGGCTCGGTGGGGGGCTCCGTAGAGCTCTCCGTTGAGCGAGTTGGCCAGGTAGAAGGTCAAGCCGGGATCGTCGTAGCCGTCGTGGTTGCCGGGCAGGTCGAGGAAGTAGTCTGCGGTCATGCCCGCACCGTCCACGATGCTGCGATACTCGTCCCACTCTGCCTGCTCCTGGCCCAGGGCCGGGATGCTGTTGCGCGATCCGTCGCACAGGTCACCGCTGGCCACCACCAGCGCTGGGGCGATGGTGTCCAGGCCCGTGGTGAGCAGCCACTCCAGGTGCTCGCTGGCGTGGGGCCCCTCGATGGAGGTCGCGCCGATGTGCGCGTCGGAGACGTGCACCAGCCAAAAGAGGCGCGTGGGGTCGTTGGAGTAGGTCGCCAGGTGCGGACCGGCCGCCGCGGGCGGAGCGCTCCCCACGCCGAGGATCAGCAGAAACAAAAAAAACAGGGTCTTACGCATGGTCTTGCTCTCAGACTCGAGTCAAAACCTTCAAACTATAACAGAAAGGCAACCATTTGATTACTTCCGCGGCCCGGTGGCCATCGCCGTCGGAACAAGGTATTGTCTGGCGAAGGTCGCAAAAGAGGCACGGGAGATGGAGATGCTGCGATGAGGACACGTTGGTTGTGGGGTATCACGCTACCGCTGCTCGCCCTGGGCGGCCTCTGCTGCGACCCCGGGGGCTCTGGCGGTCAGGACGCCATCCCCCCGGCCGGCTGCGAGCTCGGCGAGTTCGACTGCGGCACGGGGGAGGAGTGCATCGACTCGGAGCGGGTCTGCGACGAGGTGGAGGACTGCTCCAACGGCGCCGACGAGCGGGAGTGTAGCTGCGGCCCCGGGCTGTTTACCTGCGACGACGGGCAGTGCATCCACGCGGCCTTTGTCTGCGACTCGGTGGTCAACTGCGACGACGGCTCGGACGAAGCCGACTGTCCCTGAGCGGCGCCTACCCAGCCCTGCAATTTGTCCGTAGTCCGTAGTCCGTAGTCCGTAGTCCGTAGTCCGTAGTCCGTAGTCCGGGATCGGTATTGGGGGGGCGCTATCCGGTGCTCGACTCGGTCCAGATGAGGCGCTCGGCCGTGTCCAGGGTCTTTTCCGCCTCGGCCGGCTCGCGCACGACGTGCGGATCGCGCTCGCGCAACGCCTCCGGATCCGTCAGCGCGAGCTCCACGGCCACGAGCAGCTCCACAGAGCGGGGTGGGCGGCGGATGATGCCCTGGACTTGCCCCGTGCGCAGGGCTTGCAGCGCGGTCTCCGAGCGCTCGCTCTCGGCGATGAGCAGGCGCGGGAGATCGGGATATGCCACGCGGGAGTCGCACAAAAAGCGGGTGTGATCCCGGCCGCCGAGGGAGCCGTCGACGATGACCACATCCAGTGGTTGGCAGGTGAGGATGGCGGTGGCGTCGGTCACCGTGTCGGTGGCATGGACCTGGTAGCCCGCCGTGCGCAGCATCCCCGTCAGCACCCTCGCCTCAACGGGATCCGGATGAAATAGCAGTACGCTGGGTTGCTGCATGGCCTCTCTCCTTTCGGGGGCGACGCGACGGCGCTCGGCTCGCCCGGGGACCGGGGGGCTGACGGCCCGTCGACCAGGGATTCGTCGACGGGAATTCGTACGGGGTATTCCGCGTGCCGTCTACGATCCGTATGGCTGTTTATGCAACGGCTGCGCCAAGGCGGGCTTACAGCATGAAACGGTGCGTCCCGGCCGGTGAGACGCTGAATTCACAGAAAGGATGATCCAATGAATTTAGTTAGTTATAGGATTTTGGCTTGCTGATGCACCCAGGCCACGATCGACGGGTTTCGTACGATCGATCGAGCGTTCGAGCGCTTCGGCGATCATGACACGGATGTCAGTTCGGTGAGCTGCGCTACGCAATGAATGCGAGTCGAGTGGATGCGTTACGCGTCCTCGAGTCGTTTTCGCAGCTCCTTTTCCGAGATCGTCTCCACGCCGTGCTCCCGGGCGTCCTGCTGCTTGGTCTCCCCCGGGTCCGCGCCCACCACCAGCCAGTCCGTGTTGCCCGAGACGCTGCTCGTGCTCCGGCCCCCCGCCTGCTCGATGGCCTCCTTCGCCTCCGATCGGGTCATGCTCTCCAGGCTGCCGGTGATCACCACCGTCTTGCCCTCCAGGGGACCGCGGCTTCCGGCGGTGGAGAGGGACGGTTCCAGGCCGCGCCGCTTCAGCTTGCGGAGGAGGGCGCGGTTCGCCTCGTTTTCGAACCAGTCCACGATGGCGGAGGCCACGGTGGGGCCTACCCCCTCCAGCGCCAGGAGCTGCTGCTCGTCGGCCCGAGCCAGGCGGTCCAGGGAGCCGAGCTCGCGCGCCAGATCCCCGGCCAGGGCGCGGCCCACGTGGGGGATCCCCAGCCCGTGGATCAGGCGGGGCAGGGTCGCCTTCTGGCGAGCCTCGGTGATGGCCTGCACCAGGTTGCGGGCGCTCTTTTTCCCCATGCGCTCGAGCGGGGTGAGGTCGGCCTCGGTGAGGTCGAACAAGTCCGCGAGGTCCTGTACCTTCTCGCTGGCTACGAGCTGTGCGATGCGCTCGCTACCCAGCCCGTCGATGTCCAGGGCGTTCTTGCTGGCGAAGTGCTGGATGGACTGCTCGAGCCGCGCGGGACAGGAGGGGTTCACGCACCGGGTGAGCGCCTCGCCTTCGGGACGCGACACGCGGGTGCCGCAGCGTGGGCACTTTTTCGGCAGCCGGAAGGTCTTGCGCTTCCCCCCCGCTCGCTGCAGCACGCGGACCACGTGGGGGATCACGTCCCCGGCGCGCTCTACCAGCACGCGGTCGCCCTCGGCGATGTCCTTGCGGTCGATCTCGTCCTGGTTGTGGAGTGAAACGTGGGTCACCTCCACGCCGCCGATATGTACGGGGTGGAGCACGGCCACCGGCGTGAGGGCGCCCGTGCGCCCCACGCTCACCTCGATGCGCTCGATGGTAGTGCTCTCGCGGCGGGGCTCGAACTTCCACGCCAGGGCCCAGCGTGGGGTGGCCGAGCGGGTTCCCAGGGTCTCGTGGTCCGTGAGGTCGTCCACCTTGAAGACGCTCCCGTCGATCTCGTAGTCCAGTGAGTCGCGCTCGGCGGCCTGCTGCTGGTGGTAGCGCGTCGCCTGCTCCAGCGATCGGCAGCGGACGGCGCGGGAGTTGACGGGCAGGCCGAGGGCGCGCATGCGCTCCAGGCACTGCCACTGGGTATCGGGGCGCCCGGTGGAGGAGGGCGCGATCTCCCAGCAGAAGATCCGCAGCGGTCGCTTCGCGGTGATCTTCGGATCGAGCTGGCGGAGGCTGCCCGCGGCGGCGTTGCGGGGGTTGGCGAAGGTCCTCTCCCCGGCCTTCTCGCGCTGTCGGTTGAGCCGCTCGAAGTCCCGCCGACCGAGGTAGACCTCACCCCGGACCACCAGGTGGCGCGGGATCGGGACGTCCCCGTCCGGCACCAGCCGGAGGGGAACCTGCCCGATGGTGCGGATGTTGGCGGTGATCTCCTCGCCGGTCTCGCCGTCTCCGCGCGTGGCGGCCACCGTCAGGCGGCCTTGGTCATAGGTGAGCTCCACGCTGGCGCCGTCGTACTTGGGCTCGGCCACCAGCGTCACGCGTTGCTTCCCGGTCTCCTCCAGACAGGTCTGGTGGAAGCGCTCCAGCCCCTCGCGTTGAAAGACCGCCTCGATGCTCAGCATGGGGGTCTCGTGGCGGTAGGTCTCCACCTCCTCGCGGGGCGCGCCCCCGACTCGCTGGGTGGGGCTGTCCGGGGTCACCAGCTTCGGGAAGCGCTTCTCCAGGGTGAGCAGGCGCTGCTTGAGCCGGTCGTACTGGGCGTCGGAGATCTCCGGATCGTCCAGCACGTAGTAGCGGTGATCGTGATGAGCGAGCTCTTCGCGCAGGCCCTCGGCCTCCTGACGGGCCTGCGCGCGGGTCAGCGCTTCGGGATCCTTGTGTCTCAGCTTCTGGTGGCCCATGGGATCGCCTTTCTCCTGCCCTCCGCCAGTCAATCATCGTCTGGCCGGGGAAACCGCGACGTTTTGGCGAAGCGCGCGGCCCGACCCGCAAGGATCGGAGATGGCTCGGCTCGAACATGCAATCGGCGTTCCTCCGCGGGATGCGCACCGTGCTGGGCAAGGGGGGTCGGCGGACTCGCCCGCCGGTCTCGACGGTGGTAAAACGGGACCACCGAATCGCGGATGACCTGCAGTGGAGACCCCCCATGGGAGAAGGGAGACGGCCATGAGTAATCGGCGACTGTTCATCAGTGACGTGCACATCGGTGCGGGGCGGTTGGATGTGCCCACCACCACCCACCCCTACGACTGGGACTGGCTCACCGATCCCGAGCGGGAGAACTTCGTCCGATTTCTCGACTTCCTGCGCACGGACTATCGGGACCAGTATCGCGAGATCGTGGTGTTGGGGGATCTGTTCGACAACTGGATCTTCCCCCACGATCAGGCCCCTCCCAGCATCTCCGCCCTCATCGAGTCCCCCTGCAACCAGGAGGTGTGCGAGGCGCTGCGGCGGTTGTCCGAGGGGGGGCCAGTGCTCTACGTGCCGGGCAACCACGACATGTTCGCCCGCCGCAAGGTGATGGCGCGCTACTTCCCCGAGATCATCTACTGCCCGCAGCAGTTCGTGGCCGGCCGGATGATCGCCGAGCACGGCCACCGCTACGCCATGTTCAACGCGGCGCCCACCTTCACGCCGAACATCATGGGGCTGCCGCTGGGCTACTTCCTGTCGCGCATCGAGGCCACGCGCAAGGCGCTCACCGACAGTGACGCGCGCCACTATCGCACCTACGTGGACGACGCCCTCGAGCTGATGGGCCGCCAGACCCTGTCTCAATGCGTGCTCGAGGCCCTGCTCGAGGAGGCGGAGCTGGACGAGGACACCGAGTTCACGCTCCGCCGTCACAACGGTGACGTGACCCGGATGCCCGCCAGCCGCGTCAAGGAGGTCTACCGGGACCTGTACGACGACTGGCCCGACAACGTGGTGTCCAAGCCCCGCGCCGTGTTCGCCGAGCTGGATCGGCTGGAGCCCATCGCGGATCGCCTCTGCAAGCACGGCCGCTACAAGGTCTGCGTCATGGGCCACAGCCACAAGGCAGCGCTGGACCGGGACACGTGGTTCTGTGACGACCGGATCTACGCCAACGCGGGCTTCTGGTGCGGCCACCGGTGCACCCTGGTGGCGGTGGACAAGGAGGCGGGTGGACAGTACGCCGTGAGCCTGGGCCGCTGGCGCGACGACGATCTGCACCTCGGTGAGCCGAAGACGGTCTGAATCGAGACCGCACGAGGCTTCGGATAGGCGGTGGTTGCGGATTCGGCGGGAGCGTTCGATAATCGAACGTGGTACCGATTGACCGTGCTTGTGGGTGGTCGTTTTCTGGTCATTTCGGCATACATTCGGGAATTGGTTTCATTTTTTGCAACGGAGCCTTCGATGTCTCAATATATCCTCTACAGACTGGACCCGGATCGCTTGGCAATGCTCGTCGGCATGGCGGGGGTGATCGGGGTTTGCGTTACCGGTTGCGTTCAGGATCCCGTGGATTCCGGGCCCGATGGGGCGGTGGACGCGGCGGTCGTGGACGCGGGTCTCGACGCGGCCGTCTCCGATGCGGAGCTGGACGCACAGACCGACGCCGGCTGTCTGGTGCCGGAAGCGAGCCTTCCTGACGCGGATCTGGGCGACGGCGGGGGAGTGGACGCCAGCGGGCTGGACGGGGGTGGCGCGGACGCCAGCCTCCTGGACGCGGGCGGATCGGACGGCGGCGGCGCCGACGGGGGCGCGCTCGACGGGGGGTGCGGATATGACGCGGGGGCTTCGCCCTGGTGCCCCCCGGAGATGGTGCTGATCAACAACAGCTTCTGCATGGACATCTGGGAGGCCTCCCGGCCCGACGCCACGGCAATGTACCCTGGCGTGGATGAGACCTACGCGGTGAGCGCTCCGGGGGTGCTCCCCTGGTGGTCCTACTCGCTCACCCAGGCCGATGCCCGTGATGCCTGCGAGGCCGCCTGCAAGCGGCTGTGCACCGTTGCCGAGTGGGAGGCGACCTGCGCGGGGCCCTCGAATACGGTCTACGGTTACGGCAATACCTATGAGCCGGCCACCTGCAACGGCATCGACACCTACTGCAACTGCGGGCACCCCACTTGCGCCGCCCAGCCCACCTGTCCCTACGCGTTCTGCTGGTCCCAGTGCGGGGGGAGCTTCCAGGTGGATCCCACCGGCTCCCACTCGGGCTGCGTCAACGCCTGGGGGCTGTACGACATGAACGGCAACGTCTGGGAGGCGGTGGAGGCCAACGAGGCCTATCCCTTCCGAGGCGGCGCCTTCAACTGCGCCAATTCCGAGTCGAACCACCGCTGTGACTTCGTCCCCACCTGGAACATCTCGGGCCGGGGATTCCGCTGCTGCGCCGACCCGTGGTGAGCGACAGCGCGTTGGGGTCGTAGTAGTTCTCGGTGGCCACCATCACCCGCGCGCTGTCGGCGGGGTGACCCGCCGCGTCCACCACCCGGAGCGCCAGGGTCACCGTGTCCGGATACCGAGCGGTGCGGTTGAGCAGCAGCCCGTCGCCCCGCTCCGCGCTCACCACGGTCAGGTCCTTGCCGCCGCCGTGTTGACGGTCGGCGCCGTTTTTCGGGTGATCGATACGAGTGGCTTCAATTCATGGATGGAGGCAGCGCCTTGGTGGGGAGCGATCCAATGCTCGGAGCGGGGGAGAGGGTGCCGTCGAGGGTCGGGGACTGGGCACAGTTGACGCGCACGCGGCCCACCGCGCCGCCGCCTCCGCCGGCGTTGTTGGAGTCGGGCGGGGTCTCCCCGCCGGGGGTCGCGAGGGCGCCGCCGTCGCCGCCGCGCGTCGCCGCGCCGCCGGGGGCCGGTCCGCCGAGGGCGGCGTCGGTTCCGAGCTCTCCGGGTTGGCCATCCTGGCCAACTTGGTTGTCCGGTCACGTACAGTCCCCGCCTCCTCCTCCGCCACCGTTCGCGGCCAGGAGGCTGCCCACGGCCACCGACACCACCGGGCCTTCGAGCAGGATCGCCCCGCCGGCGCCCCCGCCGGCCCCGCCGGCCACCGAGCTGCCGCCGCCCGGCCCACCGCCGGCGTGAATTCGAGCCGCGGCGCCGATGCTCAGCGTGCCGCCCACCGAGATCTGGATCGCCCCACCGCCGCCGCCGCCCGCGCCGGGCGCTGCGGGGGGAACGGCCTGGTAGGGTACTGCCCCTGCCCCCCCGTGGCCCCCCACCAGGGGGGTCAGCGCCGCCGTGCCGCACCCCGCGCCGCCGCCTGCGCCGCCGACATGGCCGTCACACGTCGCGTCTCCGCCGTCCCCACCGACCCCGCTGGGCGGAGAAGTTCGCGACACCGTTTACGACAACATCCAGGTGCCTTT
>CAYFWA010000255.1:6639-8562 GCA_964346625.1 uncultured Myxococcales bacterium | reverse complement strand
GAGATGCCGCAACTGCGCGATTGCAGCCGTCTTTCAAACTGTTCGGTGCTCTAGCAGACATCCTAGCAGAGCTGACGGGTCAAGGGAGCCGGCGTCGGAGCGGGAGGCTCCCGCTACCAGGCACAGGCGAGGCCGAGCACGTCCTCGAGCAGGAGCTGGCAGGAGTAGCCCCCTCCGTACTGGCAGTCGTAGCAGGTGCCGTAGTCGGCCTCCTCCGCCAGACAGATGGAGCAATCGTCCAGATCGAGCTGGGTGGAGTAATCCACCGAGTCATAGGCGTACTCGCAGTCCCACGTGGTGCCGCAGCCGACGTAGCAGATGGACAGGTAGTAGTCGAAGTCGTCGCAGGTGGCCTCGGCGGGGTCGTTTTCCACCACGCAGCCGGCGGCGCCGAAGGCGCCCAACACGAACACTCCCACCATCGAGATCGTAAGCAAGCGTTTCATTTTTCAGTCCTCCTCGTGAAAAAAAGTGATCATGGGACTCGCGCTGACGATTCCCAGCCTCATGATACGCCGCGCCGGCCGAGCGCGCCAGCGCCACCGCACCGTTTCTTTCATCCGCGGATGAAACGAGCCAGCATGTCGAAGTAGCCGGGGTAGGACTTGGTGACGCAGTGGCGATCGGAGATCCCGATTTCCGGCAAACGCAACCCGAGCAGGCCGAAGCACATGGCCATGCGGTGGTCGTGAGCCGGGTCCAGGGTGACGTGACCGTGCAGGGGCCGCGGCCGGATCACCAGCCCGTCTTCGCGCTCCTGCACGTCGGCGCCCACGCGTCGGAACGCGCGGGTGAGCACGGCCAGCCGGTCGGACTCCTTGATGCGCAGGTGGGCCAAACCGACGAGGGTGGTCTGGCCCGTGGAAAACAGCGCACAGGTGGCCACGGTGGGCGCGATGTCCGGTGTGTCCGACAGGTCGAAGGTCCGGGGGCCCGGCGCGTGCAACCGATCCAGCAGCGCCGGGAACACCCGATCCCCCTGGGGGGAGTCGGGGCGGACGTTGACAACCTGCACTGGCAGACCCGTGAGGAAGCCGGCGGCCAGGGGGTAGGAGGCGCTGGAGTGATCCCCCTCCACCTCGTAGTCCCGCGCGTGCAGCCCACCTCGCGCGACGTGGAAGACGCGCGGGGTCACCGAAGCGTCCAGCCCCTCGTCGCTTCCCGGGGGGGCGGGAGAGTCTCCGCCGCCCTCGCTTGCGGCGCCGAGGCGGGGATCGGTGGCGCCCAAGCACTGGGCGGTGGCGCCGAAATCGCGCAGGATGGTCAGGGTCAGATCCACGTAGGGGCGCGACGGCAGGGAGCCGGTGAGTTGGACCCGGAGTCCTTGGGGCAGGCGGGGAGCCACCATTAGCAGGGCGCTGAGCTGCTGGCTCGAGCCACTCGGGTCCAGCGACACCTCGGCGGGCACGGCGCTGGGATCCGCGGGAGGCGTGAGGGTCAGGGGGGGGCAACCCGGTCGTCCATGCTCCTGCACGCGAGCGCCGCAGCGCTGCAGGGCGCGCAGCAACCCAGCCATGGGGCGTCGTCGCATGGCGGGATCCCCGTCCAGGGTCACCGGGCCATCGGCCAGCAGGGCAAGGGCGGCGCAGAAGCGCATGGCGGTTCCGGCGTTGCCCAGGTGCAGCGGCTCCGCCGGCGCGCGGAGCTGCCCCTCGCCGCGCAGCGAGAGGCTGCGGTCCCCCCGGCTCACGCTGACGCCGAGGCGCTCCAGGGCGGACAGCAGCACCTGGGAGTCGTCGCAGCGCAGCGGCTCCAGCACCCGGGAGGCGCCGGGGGTGAGGGCCGCGAGCACCAGCGCGCGCTGCGTGACGCTCTTGGACGTGGGGACCCGGATCTCGATCATGGCCAGCAATGTAGCAGAAAAGGGGCGGGGGAGCGTTCCAGGATCGCTCACCGAGCCGGGCGGCCAGCGGCTGGCGCGGA
>CAYFWA010000255.1:1314-6539 GCA_964346625.1 uncultured Myxococcales bacterium | reverse complement strand
CCCGGCTGGCGCGGACCCGGCTGGCGCGGACCCGGCTGGCGCGGACCCGGCTGGCGCGGACCCGGCTGGCCGGGAGACCCGGTCAGGCCTGGGCGCGGGGGCCTTCGTGCGTCTCGCCGTTTCCGCCCGCGTGGGTGAGCTGGTTCCACACGCCCTGCATCATCCACTGGGCCCCCTTGGCATAGGAAGACCAGAAGCTCCCGCTGTACATCTCATCGAGCAAGTCCGCGAGCAACCCCACCACGCGCTCCTTGTAGCCCGGGTCGATCTTCACGTGCTGCTCGGCCCACTGGTGGCAGTAGCGGCAGCGCTGGCAGTCCAGGGGCTGACACGAGGTCTTGCGGAACCGGTCCAAAAAGCCGTCGAGGCTCTTGTTGTCCACCACCACGCCCTGCTCGCCGCGGCGGGGATACAGTAGGCTCATGGCCTGCCCGAGCTGCACCACCTTGAGAAACTTCACGAGGTTGATGGTACGCGGGCGGATGAAGTACTTGAACATGCGCTTGGTGGAGTAGGCGTCGCGCTCCCGCTCGCTGAAGTGCTCCTCGGGGTAGGCGTAGCACTGGACCAGGTCCATGAGGTTGCCCTCGTAGCTGCGCTCGGCGTAGGCCCGGGTGCGGTGGATCAGCGCCCTGGTGGGGGAGTTTCGCTCCACGATCTTGAAGTTGTCGAAGCCCAGTTCCTCGTACACGTGCAGATCCTCGGGGCGAATCCAGTTGGCGCGCAGGATGTTCACGGGCTTGGTGAGCTTGAGGTGCTGGCAAAACACGAAGCTGTAGTCCAGCGGGAAGCCCTTGGAGCCCTTCTGGGAGGCGTGGGAGAGCCCCGTGGCGTGATTGGCGGCGATGGCGCAGTCCTGCCGGCAGGAGTTGTTGACGATGAGCTGCAGGTCCGCGGTGGTGGCGGCCTTGCGGATGCCCTCGAGGATCTTGAACTCCCGGTAGATGTTCACCTCGGAGACCACGATGCAGTCCGCCCCCTCCTCCTGCCAGAACCGGATCTTGCGCGGGTTGTCGCTGTAGCGGTGGGCCGACAGGCGCACCTTGAACTGCGGGTAGCTCTGCTTGATGGTGCGCAGCAGGAAGTGGTTGGCCACGGTGATGGAGTCCACCTGGATCTCGGCGAGCCAGTCCAGAGTCTCCCGGAGCTGGCGCTGCCCCTCGCGGGTGAACTCGCGGTTGCCCATGCACGAGGCGTTGAGCAGGTAGTTGAACTCGATTCCCGCGGCGTGGGTCCGCCGCACGTAGTCCTCCACGCCCGCCACGTCCACCTCGGGCAGGTAGAAAGAGGGCCGCCCCCCGCCGTAGTAGTCGGTGGTCAGCTTCCCGTAGATCTCGTAGACGGGGTACGGGGCGAGACCCTCGAGCAGGTCGGGATCGAAGTTGCAGGCAACACTGAGACGCATGGGGTTTGGGTCCTTTCCCGCGGGGCGGGGCTCGATGTCCGGGGAGGCCCCCGGCGCATGATCGCGCGTGATCGCGATGGTGTACAGCGCGTGGCTCGGGTCCGTTGCGCGCGACGCGGATTGTCGGAGCTCAGTCCCGCCGACGCGGGCGGGCGACGGCCGGGCGCGTGGCCGGCAGAAGCTCGGGGCGCAGCGCGTCGAGCAGCCGCTCGAACTGATCGAGGTCGAGCTGCTGCTGGGCGTCCGAGCGCGCCAGGTGGGGGGTGGGGTGCACCTCGATCATCACGCCGTGGGCGCCCGCCGCCAGGGCGGCCCGGGACAGGTACGGCAGGATGTCGCGGCGTCCGGCGGCGTGGCTCACGTCCACCACCAGCGGCAGCCGGCACAGCTCCCGCATCAGCGGCACGGCGGAGATATCCAGGGTGTTGCGGGTCTCCTTGGTGAAGGTGCGGATGCCCCGCTCACACAGAATGATCCGTTCGTTGCCGCCCAGGGCGATGTACTCGGCCGCCCGCAGCCACTCGTCCAGCGTGGCGGCGAAGCCGCGCTTGAGCAGCACCGGCTTGCCGGTGGTGGCCACCGCCTTGAGCAGCTCGTAGTTCATCATGTTGCGGCAGCCGATTTGCAGCACGTCGGCGTAGCGGGCCACCAGCTCCACCGAGCGGGTGTCCACCACCTCGGTGACGGTCTTGAGGCCGTGGCGCTGCCCCGCGTCGCGCAGGAGCCGCAGCCCCGCTTCGCCGAGCCCCTGGAAGGAGTAGGGCGAGGTCCGCGGCTTGAAGGCGCCGCCCCGCAGAAACCGCACCCCCAGCGCGGCGAGCCGCTCGGAGACGCGCTCCATCTGCAGCTCGTCCTCCACCGCGCAGGGGCCGGCGATGAGCACCGGCTCGCGCCCCACCACCACGCCGTCCACCTCCACCAGCGTGTCCGGATCGCCGGACCGGCGGGCCACCACCAGGGCGTCTTTCTTCTGCGTCTGCATCAGCCCCAGGGAGGCGCGGAAGATCTCGCGGAACAGGTCCCGGATCACCTCGTTGGGAAACGGCCCGGCGTTGGCCTCCACCAGGCTGTCGAGCATCTCCTGCTCCCGGCTGGGGATGAACATCTCCATGGCGTTGCGCTCCTTGTAGGAGCGCACCTGCTGGGCCAGCTCGGCCCGGCGGTTGAGCAGCACCAGGATCTCGTGGTTGATCGCGCTGATCTGCTGGCGCAGATCGTTGAGCCCAGCCTGGTTGCTCAAGGCCGTCTGTTCTGCCTCTTCTGCGCGGCTCGCCTCACCGGCATTCGGGGGATTGTCTCGATTGGTGCGGTCGGGCATGCTCGCCCTCCTGAAACAGCCTTGCGAAGACTGAAATTAGATGTACATTCGCAGAACGTCGTTCTACCTTCTGTAACAGCATTGTTTTCCCCTGTCAACACGGGGGAAGCCATGGAGCGGTCGCCGCGGGAGGAGCCCCCCCTATGAACAGTCAACACATTGAAAAAAATGAAGAAAAACAGTCAGGGGGCAGTAGTTCGCCCTCGGCTCAGCTTCTGCCGGACGGCCCCGAGGGCCTGCGCCTCTCCTTGCCGGAGCTGCGGGGTGGCGCCCGGGAGGCCACCCACCGGGCGCTGCGGAACCTCGCCCGTCGCCAGGAGCCCGGGGGAAGCTGGAAGGGGGACTATGGGGGCCCCATGTTCCTGCTGCCCATGTACGTGATCGCCTGCCGCGTCACCGAGCAGCCGATCCCTGCGCCCCGCCGGCAACGGATGCGCGAGTATCTGCAGAGCGCCCAGGGGCCCGACGGCGCGGTGGGGCTGCACGTGGAAGGGGAGGGGTCGCTGTTCACCACGGTGCTGTGCTACGTGGCCCTACGCTTGCTCGGCGAGGCGGCCGGCTCGACGGCGGCGACCCGCATGCGCTCCTGGCTCCTGTCCCACGGCACGCCGCTGCGGGCCGCGCCCTGGGCCAAGTGGGTGCTGTCCATCCTGAACCTGTACGACTACCGCGGCCTCAACCCCGTGCCCCCGGAGACCTGGCTGCTCCCGTACTCGTTCCCGGTGCATCCGGGCCGGTTGTGGTGTCACTGCCGCCAGGTGTATCTGCCCATGAGCTACCTGTACGGCGCGCGGGCGCAGATCCCCCTCGCGCCCGACATCGAGGCCCTGCGCGCGGAGCTGTACGATCAGCCCTACGCGGAGATCCGATGGACGCGCTACCGCGACGCCATCCGCCGCGCCGAGTGTTACACGCCGCTTTCGCCGATGATGCGCGCCGCCAACGCGGTGCTGCGCTCCCACGAGGAGCTGCAGCAGCGGGCTTCGGCCGGCTCGGTGCCACGCCGCTTGCGCCAGCGCGCCCTGGACGAGGTGATGCACCACGTGCGCTACGAAGACGACGTGACGCAGCACCTGGACATCGGTCCGGTCAACTCCGTGCTCAACGTGCTGTGCCACCACTTCGAAGAGCCGGGGAGCGAGCGCTTCCGCCAGGGCTTCGCCGCGCTGGAGGCGTACCTGTGGGACGGGCACGACGGGATGAAATTCCAGGGCTACGAAAGTAGCGAGCTGTGGGACACGGCCTTCGCGGCCCAGGCCATCGAGGCGGCGCTCCCGCTGTCCGAGGACGCCGCCACCACAGCGGGGGCGGCCGAAGCGCTCGAGCGCGCTCACGGCTACGTGCGCGACAACCAGATCCTCGAGGACGTGCCCGAGTGCGAGGCGCACTACCGCGACCCCTCCCGCGGGGGGTGGCCCTTTTCCAGCCGCCCCCACGGCTGGCCCATCACCGACTGCACCGCCGAGGGGTTCAAGGTCGCCGTACACGTCGAGGATCGCGTTGCCCAACCCGTGGACCCGGAGCGGCTGCGCGACGCGGTGCGCTTGATCCTGGGCTGGCAGAACCCCGACGGGGGCTGGCCCTCCTACGAGCGCAAGCGGGCCGGGGACTGGGTGGAGCTGCTCAATCCCTCCTTCGTGTTCGGCGACATCATGGTGGACTACTCCTACCCCGAGTGCACCAGCGCCTGCCTGCAGGCCCTCGCGGTGGCGCGCCACCGTTTCTTCGAAGAACGGCATCGTGAGGCCGGTTCCTCTCCCCGGCCCCGACGCCACCCCATCCCCGGGTTCACGCGCGCCGCCCTCGATTCCGCCACGGCCCGGGGCGAGCGATACCTGCGCGAGCAACAGCGGCCCGACGGGAGCTGGTACGGCTCCTGGGGGATCTGCTTCACCTACGGCACATGGTTCGGCACCTGGGGCCTGCGCGCCGCCGGGGCCCACCCCGGCGATTCCGCCCTGGTGCGCGCGGCGTCGTTCTTGCTGTCCCACCAGCGCCCCGACGGCGCCTGGGGCGAGCACCACCGGGCCTGCGCCGAGCAGCGGTGGGTGGACCACCCCGAGGGCCAGGTGGTGATGACCGCCTGGGCGCTGCTCGGGTTGATGGCCACCCAGCCCGATGCTGGCCAAGCACAGGGGGCCGGGGCGCCCTCAGGGGCTGCTGCGGGGGCGCGGGCGCCGGGTCGGGATCCCGCGGTGGAGCGAGCGCTGGACCGGGGCGTCGCCTTCCTGCTGCGCCGTCAGGCCGACGACGGCTCCTGGCCCCGGGAGGCCATCGCGGGGATGTTCAACCGGACCTGTGCCATCACCTACGATAACTACCGCCACTACTTCCCCTTGTGGGCCCTGGCCCGCTGGCTGGAGCATCGCGGCGATTCAGCGCCCGGAGAGGCCACGCACCGGGCGACGCGTTCGTAGCGACCATCGGAGTCCCATGCCCGCCGCTTCTCGTCCGAGGGACACCATTCGTCCGAGGGACACCATTTGTCCGAGGGACACCATT
>CAYFWA010000255.1:0-1214 GCA_964346625.1 uncultured Myxococcales bacterium | reverse complement strand
TTCGTCCGAGGGACACCATTCGTCCGAGGGACACCATTCGTCCGAGGGACACCATTCGTCCGAGGGACACCATCCCGACAGTTTCCACGTTGCTCGGCCGCGAGCGCCGATCACGCCGCCACCCGGCGCTCGCCGCGATGGGGCTCTGCGTCGCGGTGGTCGCCTTCGGCACCGCCTGGGGGGCCGGGCCCGGCTGCTCGGCCCCGCCCGCAGACCATCCATGCGCCGCGGGCGATCCCGCTCCGGGCGTGGACGGCGGCCTGGTCTGTGGCCAATCCTTTCCGCTGGGCTCGGACGGGGCGCCGTTTGTCCTGGCTACATCGCGGTGGAGATCGATCTCTCGGACGTGTGGAGACGACATGGGCTACACTGTCTCCCGTGCGCTCCGTGACCCTGATCCTCGACTTCGACGGTACCCTCACCCCGCGGGATGCGGACGTGGTGATCGCGGAGGCGGTGCTCGGCGAGCAGGATCCGGAGTTCATCGCGAAGCTCTTCGCAGACTACGAGGCGCTGCGCCTCACCACGCTGGAGTATTTCCAGCGCTACCTGGCGCGGCTGCGGCTCTCGCCGGCGCAGATCGCGGAGCGGGCCGCGCGGGTGCCGCTGCGGCCCGGCCTGGGGTCCCTGCTGAAGTGGTGCGCGGACCACGGCTGGGAGGTGCACGTGGCCTCCGAGGGCCTGGACGTGTACATCGAGCCCGTGCTGGGCGCCGCTGGCGTAGGCGGGCTGTCGCTGTTTTGCAACCGGGCTCGATGGGACGGCGCGGGCTACCACGTGACGCCAGATCCCCGCGCCCGCTCCTGTGATCGGTGTCTGAGCTGCAAGGGCGCGCTGGTGCGCCGGCTGCGGGAGACGGGGCGCTCGGTGGTGCTGGTGGGCAACGGCGCCTCGGACCTGTGCGGAGCCCACGAGGCGGACCGGGTCTTGGCCCGGGATACCCTGGCCGAGCACTGCGTGCGCGAGTGCATTGCTTACCAGCCGTGGTCAACCCTCGCGGAGGTGCGCGAGGCCCTGGTCGCCCTGAGGGATTCCGTCGCCGGGGAGGACCCGCCTTGAGCCGTCCCGATTCGAGCCGTCCCGACTCGAGCCGCACCGCCCCCTGGGGAGAGCTGTGTGAGCTACGGCTACGATCGCGTTCACCTGGGCTGGCAGGACGAGAGCATCTGCTACCCCGTCACCGCCAACGAGACCTACTATGGGACCAGGTCAAA
>CAYFWA010000254.1:5571-8581 GCA_964346625.1 uncultured Myxococcales bacterium | reverse complement strand
GGCCCCCCCGGTAGACTACACCAAGGGTCGTTTCTACTCGGTTCCGGGACTTAGGTCCCGATCACGAATTATCTGATCGTTCAGGGCGCCGATCCATCCCGGCTGGCTGCGTTGCTCATCGGTTGAATATCCCGCAATATTCGCCCTCTTCGCGCCTTGCCAGCCGGGCGCCTCGGCGCCCTGAACTGGACACCTTATTCGTGACCGGAGCCTTAGAAACCCTACGGTTTCCGGGGAAGATCGGCAGACCGAAGCGCACGGAGGTGGTCATGGCGACCCAGCGAGAGATGGACACGTACGATCGGCGGATCATCGAGCGGAACATCCGCCAGGGCCGATTGTCGCCCAGAGAATATGAAAACTACATGAAAACACTCGAAGATGTCTCTCACAAGGCTGTAGAGATCTCCGAGCCCCAGCCACTCGAGCCCCAGGGCTCAGTGGGGGGTGACAACGAGAGCTCCCAGAGCCCGATCAAGGAGTAGGTCGGCAGCTTTGCTCCGGGCTTTGCCTCGGGCGCGCGGCGCGCGCGGGCGCCGGGGAGGCACCACCCTGGGGCCGTAGGACCTGCCTGCGAGCTCGGCGCGCGGGTCCGGCAACTCCCCCTCCGGGGAGCAATACTCGCGGAGGAATCATGAGTGGCGATAATGGCGAAGACTTCAAGGTAACGGACCGCCGCACCCGCTTCGCGGACGACGCGCCGGAGGTCGGCGACGACGCGACCGCCGCCGAGCCCACCGCCGAGCCCACCCCCCAAGGAGCCGCCGAATCCAGCACCGAGGGGATGGCTTCCGCCGCACAGCAGGCCGCCACCGAGGAGGCCTACCACGAGGCGGCCAACGCCTGCGCGGAGCCCGAAGACGAGGAGCGCCCGCTGCCTCCGGTGGACTTCTCCACCCTGGTCATCTCCATCGCCCAAGGCGCGTTGATGAACCTGGGCGAGATCGAAGACCCGGACACCAAGCAAAAGTCCCAGCACCTGGTGCTCGCCCGGCACAACATCGACCTGCTGGGGCTCTTGCAAGACAAGACCCGCGGGAACCTGGACACAGAAGAGCAGAAGCTCATCGAGAACCTGCTTTACGACCTGCGCATCAAGTACGTCTCCCGGTGCAAGGCCAGCTAAGGGTCCCGGTCGAAACAAGGACCTCGTTCTGATCGGGACCTTGTTTTCATCGGGACCGTGAGGAGGACCGCCATCTCACGGCGCAGCGACATGGCCCCCGTCCTTTCGTGGATGGTCCTTGTCCTGCTCGCGGGGCCGGGCTGCCGCGCCCGCCGCCCCCCCGACGAGACCGCCAACCGGACCCCGGCGGTGCCGCCGCGGCCCGCGCCGGTGCGGTTGCTGCGGCCCGCTGCTCCAGGCTCCTTCGTGCGCGCCGTCAAGCGGGTGCGGCCGGCCCTGGTGAACCTGCACGCCCCGTCGCCGGTGGCCGGCGGCCCCGGCGCGCTGCTGCCCACCCCGCGGAGCGCCCACGCGCCACTGCTGGCCGCCTCCCCTTTGCGAAAGCGCGTGGAGCGCAGCCTCGGCACCGGGGTGCTGTTCAACCGCCAGGGACACCTGCTCACCCACCTGGGGATCATTCGCAACGCCAGCGAGATCCGGGCCCGGCTGCACGACGGTCAGGTGCTGCCCACCCGGCTGGTGGGACGCGACGACGACACCGGCATCGCGGTGCTGCAGCTCCGTCGCCCGCCGGCCGCGCGCAAGCAGGGGACCCCGGCGGCGACCCTGGGCGACTCGAGCCTGCTCGCTCCCGGCGACTGGGTGGTGGCGGCCGGGGATCCCTTCGGCGCCGCCCCCTACGTGAGCGCCGGCCTGGTGAGCTCCCCGGGTAGCTCCAAGGGCATGACCCTGGCGCGTCCGGGATATTTCAGCTTCATCGCCACCGACGCCCGGATCAACGCCGCCAACGCCGGGGGGGCCCTGCTCAACACCGCCGGCGAGGTGGTGGGCATCAACGTCACCCCCCCCGACGGCGTGCGGCCCATCGGCTTCGCCGTGCCCATCAACCTGGTGCGCGACGTGCTGCCCACCCTGCTCGAGCACGGACAGGTGGCGCGCTCCTGGCTCGGCCTCTACGTCAAGGCGGTCACCGCGAAGCGGGCCCGCGCCCTGGGGCTCCCCGCGCCCCGGGGCGCCCTGGTCTCCGAGGTGGTGCCCGGTGGGCCCGCCGCCCAGGCCGGGCTGCGTCCCGGAGACGTGATCCTGTCGTTCGGCGGTCAGGACATCGGCCGGCACGTGGAGCTGTCCTTCGCGGCCGCGCGGACGCCCTCCGGCAAGTCGGTGGTGGTGAAGATCTGGCGCGACGGACGCCGCCACGCCCTGTCCGTGCGCCCGGAAAGGAAACCCCAGTGAGTGACTCGGCAGAGCCGCGCGCGCGGCGGGAGCCCGATGCAGAGGGCGAGGGCCACGCGGACACCGAGGCGCCCCCCGGTGGCGAGCGCCCCGACGCGTCCGCCAACGCGACCGCCGACGCGACTTCCGACACGCCGGATGCCCCCGCCGAGACGCGCCCGGGCCGCGCGGTCGAGCCGGAAGCCGAGACGGGATCTGACGCGGCGTCCAGCGCACGCGAGGACGATGCCGAGCGCCGCAGCCAGCTCGCCTCCGGCCTGTTTCAGCGCATCCGCACCGCCCGGGCCGCTCTCACCGTGATCCGCGGCTACAGCTTCACGGGCCTGCTCATCACCGTAGCGCTCGGGGCCATGTCGTTTTTCTACTACCAGCAGGAGCTGACCCAGTGGATCTGCCGGGTGGGCGCCATGGGCAGCCTGCTCGGCGCCGTGGTGGGGCTCAACGTGATGGACCGCCTGGTGCGGGGCAAGTCGCTGCCCGCCGGCATGGTGGCCACCGCGCTGGGCTTCATCGCCGTGGCCCTGCTCGGCGTGGGGGTGGGGGCGGTGCGCTACAACCTCGGGGCGGCCTGGTCTCCGCTGCTCTCGGCCACCTACGTGGTGGTGGGGGTGCGGATCTTATTGCGATTCCGCGGACAGGCCCCGGGCCGCC
>CAYFWA010000254.1:0-5471 GCA_964346625.1 uncultured Myxococcales bacterium | reverse complement strand
GTTGACGCCCGGGCCGCCGTTGACGCCCGGGCCGCCGTTGACGCCCGGGCCGCCGTTGACGCCCGGGCCGCCGCGATTTGCTCGAACGTCAGAGAACTTCTCAGGAGGTGTTTCATGTCCCTGATCCGTCCCTTCGCTGGGCTGCGCCCTCCAGCGGCGCTCGCCGAGCAGGTGGCCAGCCCCCCCTACGACGTGCTCGACTCGGCCGAGGCCCGCGCCATGGCCGAGGGCAACGACGTGAGCTTTCTGCACGTGATCAAGCCCGAGATCGACCTGCCCCCCGACCTCCCGCTGTACGATGACCGCGTCTACGCCCAGGCGGCCCGGGCGCTGACGCGCCTGGAGGCCGAGGGGGCCCTGGTCGCCGATCGTGCGCCCTGGCTCTACCTGTACCGGCAGCGCATGGGCGATCACGAGCAGTACGGCCTGATGGCCTGCGTGAGCGCCCAGGAGTACGAGCAGGACCTCATCAAGAAACACGAGCTCACCCGCCCGGACAAGGAGGACGACCGCACCCGCCACGTCTCCGAGACCGGGGTCAACGCCGGCCCGGTGTTTCTCACCTACCGGGCCCGCCCCGACATCGACGCCCTGGTGGCGCAGGTATCTTCCGCCCCCCCCGAGGCAGACTTCACCGCCGACGACGGCGTGGGGCACACCCTGTGGGTGATCCGGGACGACGAGACCATCGCGAAGCTGGTGGACGCCTTCGCCGCCGTGGAGGCGCTGTACGTGGCCGACGGCCACCACCGCTCGGCCTCGGCCGCCCGCGTGGCCGCCGAGCGTGCGGCGGAAAACCCGGCGCACCGGGGCGACGAGGAGTACAACTTCTTTCTGGCCGTGCTGTTTCCCCACGAGCAGCTCCAGATCCTGCCCTACAACCGGGTGGTCAAGGACTTGGCCGGGCTGAGCCCGGACGCCTTTTTGGACCGCATCGGTGAGCGCTTCGCCGTGACCCCCCTGGCCGACGGCGAGGTCCCGGCGCCCGACCGGCCGCGGGAGCTCGGCATGTTCCTGCAGGGACGCTGGTACCGCCTCACCGCCAAGGAGGGCACCTTCCCGGCCGCCGATCCGGTCCGCGGCCTCGACGTGGCCATCTTGCAAGACAACCTGCTCGCCCCGGTGCTGGGCATCGGCGATCCCCGCAAGGACGAGCGCATCGACTTCGTGGGGGGCATCCGCGGCCTGGCCGAGCTCGAAAGGCGCTGCGGCGCTGCGCCCGCCGGCGCCCCGCCCCCCCCAGCCGAGCCCGCCGCCGTGGCCTTCGCCCTGTACCCCACCACGGTCGAGCAGCTCCTCGCCGTGGCCGACGCCGGCGAGGTGATGCCCCCCAAGTCCACCTGGTTCGAGCCCAAGCTGCGCTCCGGCCTGGTGGTGCACCGGATCTGACCGGTCCCCCGGAGCTGACTCGTTTCGAAGCGCCCGCCTGCACGCGGCGGGCCGGCGGGCGCCGTCGTGGGCGGGGCCCGCCCGTGGGCCCATTACCCAGCGCTTGGATCTTCAGGAATGAAGGAATACGGAGAGTATCGGAGGGGAGAGCCGTCCGGGGGAGCTCCGCTCCCCGCGGACGTCGAAAGATCAAGGATCGCGGATCACGTCCGCGCTACGGCACGTCGGCGATACAGGGCAGAAAAACGTCGCTGCAGTTGGCCGACACGCAGCCCTCGGTGTCCTCCACCGCGAAGCAGCCGTTTTCCGCCGCGCACTCCTGGGCGGGCATGTACAAAAGCTGCGCCTTGGGCGTGGCGCCCTCGATGCAGGTGAACTGCAGGCACTGCGCGTAGGCCGCCGGGTCGTTGGGGTTGTCGATCTCGCATTGGTTGAGGCACCCGGGGATCTCCGAGCAGGTGAGGCCGGTTTCGTAGTCGTAGCTGCAGCCGTGATTCGGGACCTGGCAGTGCGCGGTGCCGTCCGCGTCGAGGTCGAAGCAGTACTCGTCGTTGGTGGCGACGCAGTCGGTGTCGTCGTCGCAGGTCCTGTTGGACGTCGTCGGGGTGGGATCCCAGGCGGCGGGCAGCGCGCCGTTGCAGTCGATGGACTGGCAGGCGCCCACGCCGCGCAGATCGGCCAGCGTCGGGTTGGTGGCGCCCTCGGTGTCCACGCACACGCCCTTGAGCTCGCAGGCGAGCCCCGAGGCGTCGTCGCTGACGTAGGGATCGTAATCGTCGCAGTCCGTGCCCGCCGTGTCGCACCAGCCCGTGGGCAGATCGCCCGCGGTGCAGGCCATCATGGTGGCGTCGGCGCACACCGTGTCTCCGTCCAGGTCCGGATAGCCGGTCACCGCCTCGAAAACCGAGGCGTCGCTGTCGTCGCAGTCGGTGCCCACGTCCGAGTAGCCCGCCGGCAGCGTGCCGTCGGTGCACAGGGTCTCCTCCATGGCGGTGGCCGCCCCCACGCCGTCGCCGTCGCTGTCCATGTAGCCTGTCAGCTCCTCGTACACGGCGGCGTCGCCGTCGTCGCAGTCGGTGCCCGCGGTCTCCGAGTAGTTGCTCGGGATGCTGCCGTCGGTACATAGCTGCACGGCCACGTCGCTGTAGACCCCGTCCTCGTCCTCGTCGGGGTAGCCGCTCATCTCCGCCCAGATGGCCGGATCCGTGTCGTCGCAGTCCGGGCCCTCGCAGTCGGCGCCGACCCCGTAGCCGTCGCCGTCGTCGTCGATGCAGTCGCTGCCGTCGTCGTCGGAGCAACCCGCCCCCGAGAACGCCAGGATCAGCACCGAAAGTAAGCTAAATTTCCTCATGTCTAGTCCTCCTCTTCCATACGGTCCAACCGCGGGCCCGACAATTCGGACCCCACGACTCAGCCTAGCCGTCCAGTCTTCTTTCCGCCTGTTTTTGTTTCCCAACTGACACCACCTTCATCGCTCGTCGCGCCGAAGTCAAGCACGATCTGCCCGCCTCCCCACACACCGGGACCTTCAACTCATAGATCTTGCTTGGGAACTCTTTGGGAATCTCTTCGGGGATCGCCCCGCCGAGCTGGCGCGAGGGCTCCGAAGCACAATCCGGGCGGATCGAAAAGGATACGGTCATTCGGCCTCGAAAACGTAATCAAAAATGCATGAATCCGACCTTCGCACGAAACCCCCGGCCGAAGGGGGAATTCGCAGGATGCCGTGAACTCACCAACTATAGCATGTCCGCGATCGAAAACCACGATTTCTGTGCTCCCCCCCGAAAGCACGCGCATCCCCACGTACCGAGGCGAAAGGCACGTACCGAGGCGAAAGGCAAGTCCCAAGGCAGAACGCGGGCAAACAGCAGGGAAGAAAGCAGTCGAGAACCAGAGAACCAGAGAACCAGAGAACCAGAGAACCAGAGAATCAGAGAATCAGAACCCGAGCTTGATGAGCAGCTCCGCCGCGGTCTCGCGCAGGGCGTGCAGCATCATGTCGTTGATGGTGTCGCCCCGCTCCACGATCCCGCGGTAGGTCTGCTCCATCTGCTGGAACTGTTGGTACTTGTCCACGAACTCGTCGTACTTGAGCTTCTTGACGAGCTGGCGCTCCCAGGTGCCGAACTGCCCGAACTCCTTGGGGCCGATCTCCTCGTCGAACCGCTTGACGTAGTCGCGGAAGGTTTTCACCAGCTCTGGATCTCGCTCACTCATCGGGGCTCCCCATCTGACGCGTGGCGTCGGCGGGGGCCGGTGTCGTCTCGGCCCCCGACAGGCACCCAAGATTGCGCGTGCGCCACGCACCTGTCAAGGCCACGCGCGCGGGTCGGTCGACCTTCCGGTCGTCCTTTCCGTTGACCGACCCCGGGTCGAGCCCTATGCTGCCACGGCCGGGCCCAGACCGCAGCGTCACGGCCCCCGGCGCGCAGGCGGAGCCGCCGACATGGGCAGGAAGAAAAAGAGCAAAAAGAGCAGCACCGCCGCGGACGGGCGCAAGATCATCGTGCGCAACCGCAAGGTGTTCCACGACTACCACGTGGAGGAGACCCTCGAGGCCGGCGTGTCGCTGCTCGGCTCGGAGGTCAAGTCCTGCCGCGACGGCAAGGCGAGCCTCGGGGACGCCTACGCCACCATCGAGGGGGGCGAGCTGTGGATGGTCAACGCCCACATCGCCGAGTACCCCTTTTCGAACCAGTTCAACCACGACCCGCGGCGCAAGCGCAAGCTGCTGATGCACCGCCGCGAGATCGACCGCCTGGCGGTGAAGCTCAAGGAGCGCGGCTTCACCCTCGCGGTGATCTCCCTGTACTTCCGCCAGGGCAAGGTCAAGGCCGAGCTCGGCCTCGCCAAGGGCAAGCGCGCCTACGACAAGCGCGAGGCCATCCGCCGCAAGGACGAAAAGCGGCTGCAGGAGCAGGGCCTCAAAAACTAGGACCCGGGCCTCAAAACCCGGGACCCGGGCCTCAAAACCCCGGGGCCCTTTTCATGGGCGCCCCTTTTTTACCGCGGCTGTCAACTGAAGCTGAATCAAGCTCAGGTTAGGCGGAAATACACCAGCCCCAGCAGCCCCAGGGGGATCACGTAGAAGGCGAAGTAGTGCAGGCCCCCGCGGCGCACCAGGGCCACCAGCAGGGCCAGGCTCGCGTAGCCGGCCACCACCGCCGTGGCCACGCCCAGCGCCAGGGGCACGGCGCCGGTGCGGCCGGCGTCGACGAGCGCTCCTCCCTCGAGCGCCAACGCTCCGAGGATGGCCGGGATGGACAGCAGAAAGGCGAAGCGGGCGGCGTCGGTGCGGGCCACGCCCAGCAGCAGGGCGGCGGCGATGGTGGCGCCGCTACGCGAGATCCCTGGGAAAACGGCCAGGCCCTGGGCGACCCCCACCACCAGAGCGACCCAGGGCGTCACGTCCGTGGCCCGCGCCGGCTCCCCGCCACCCGCGGCCGCGCGGTCTGCGACGTCGGCGAGCGCTGGGTCCGGCGCCGGCTCTTCGGGCCCGGAGCCGGCGCCGCTCGGCGCGGACGCGACCGGCCGGGGCGCGTAGCGCGTGGCCCAAAGCAGCGCGCCGGTGACCAGCAGGGCGACGCAGGTGTAGGCCGTCCGGTCCATGGCCTGCTCCACCGGAGCCTTGAGCGCCAGGCCAATCACCGCCGTGGGCACCGATCCGAGCGCGATGAGCAGGCCGAGCCGCGTGGCGTGATCCTCGCGCCAGATGCGCCGCGCGCCCCGCCCGCGAAACAGCCCCAGCAGGCTCACCAGCGCCTGCCGGATCATCGCCGCCAGGTCCTTGCGATAATAAAACACCACGGCCGCCAGGGTGCCCGCGTGCAGCGCCGCGTTGACCGCCAGGCTGGGCCGCAGCCCGAGCAGGTGCTCGGCCAGCACCAGGTGACCGGAGCTGGACACCGGCAAAAACTCGGTGGCGCCCTGCAGCGCCCCGAGCAACATCGACTCCCACGGACCCATGACCGCGCAGTATCGGAGCGCCCCCATTACCTGTCAAATCCGCAGGGGCCTGCCGAGGGGCTGGTGGGGGGCTGGTGGGGGGCTGGTGGGGGGCTGGCGGGGGCCAGGCGCTG
>CAYFWA010000253.1:0-8601 GCA_964346625.1 uncultured Myxococcales bacterium | reverse complement strand
GGCGATCCGACCGGCGGCCTGGTTCTGCTCAAACTCAACATGCTGGAACACGGCTCCCCGGGCCCGCCCCTCGCCGTGGTGGGAGACACCTTCGGCCCCGCCGAGCGACAGCCCTTCTCCCGATTCATCGCCGATCGGGACTTCATGCACGCCTATCTGTACAACGGTGACGAGCTGTTTCCGAAACACGTGAACCTGTGTAGCCGGGGACGCAACGCCTTGCTGGATCTGGATCTCGGCCCGGGAGCATCGCACGATCTCGGCCTGTTCGGCCCCGCCTGGGAGGCCCACCTCTTCGCCATCGCGGTGGATCTCGATCCGCAGCGCCCCTGGCACCGAAAGGGGCGGACCCGGTTTCTGTACTCCTGGCCGGTGGTCTCCACCGGACACTTCGAGGTGCTGCGCGCTGCGCACCGCCTGGGCGCCGCGCAGCGGGATCCCTCCGCGCCCTGGTCGGCGTCAGCCGCCGAGCGAACGCGCCTGCGTTTTGATCGATATCGCGCCCTCCGGCGTTCTCTCCGAAATGGCAACGCGGACCGCAAGCCCCTCGGGGCGGATCCGCGGGCGGCGCGGCGGTGGGCCCGACGGGTCAAGATCGCCTGGCTGGATCGGTTGGGGTTCTCCGTCCGCGCGCTGCAACCGGCGGCGCTGGGTGCGGCCGGCCAGAGCCAAGCGGGGTGGCAGCGCCTCGCCAGTCGGGCCCTGGGGTTCGACGCCCGCTCTCTGGCGATCCTCCGTCGCATCGAGCATGCCCTCGTGGCCGCGGCCCGTCGGAAAGGCGTGCTGTTCGACGCGCATCGCTATCGGCGCTTTCACGCGCGGCACCTGCAGGCATCCCTCGGCCCGGATTGGCGCTTCGGGCGAGTCACCGCGGATCAGCTCCGGGCCATCATCGCGCACCTCGCCGGACGCGCGGACGAGCCATCCCGACGGTGGCGGGCGCGGGCGCGCCTCGAGCTCGCACGGCTGGTGTACATCCGCCACGGACGGCGCACTCCGGATCTGTCGCGCGCCGTCGCTCGCTACGGCCGCGAGCACATCGAGCGCGTCCGACGCGAGTATCGCACCCTCGCGGCCGAAATCGAGCGGGTGCGCAAGGTCCTCAGCCGGCGAGCCCGGCGCGGGCTCGACGCCGCGGTACGCCGGCGGCTGCACCGAGCCCTCGAGGCGGGGCAGAATCCGCTGCTGGCCGGGAGCTTCTACTTCCAGACCGAGCACCTGCTGGAGACCAGCAGCGGCTTCACCCACGTGGGGCTCGTCAAACGGCTGCGTGATCCGCGCTCCGGGCGCCCGCTCCTGTGGATGTTCGACCGGGTGCTGGGGTTTCACTACGCCTATCCCGTGGTGAAGCTCACCAACTCCGTCCCCGTACAGATCCTCGCCCTTTCCCGCCGCCGGCGAGGACCGCGGCAATATCGCTGGCTCCGGCTGCGGGTCCCGCCGGAGCTCCGGCTCGGGGGTGGACAGACCTCCGACCAGGTGACCTTGCTGAACTTGCTCACGCACGTGAAACAGCGCTTGCGGGGCTGTCCCCGGCTCTGGATCTCCACCGGACTTTACTACGCGGGGATCACCTGGATCATCAACCACCCGCAAAACCGCCTCACCCTGGCGGATCTCTGGCAAACGAGAGTGCACACGGGCTACAGGTACCGCTCCTTGGCATCCCGCCGACGGCAGCGGCTCGTGGGTCGTACGCTATACATCCCAGTGCGGGAGCGGCCATCGCTGCCCTGGAGCGCCGGATGCCCACCGCGCCTGGCGAACGCGGCGGATTGAGGGCACACTCACTGGCGAGGTCTCCATGGTGATCCCGAGCATGATGTTCCCGTACCGCCCCTCCCCCGCCCCTCTCCCACGCGAGCATCGTCGCCGGCTTCAGCGCCGCCCGGGCCGCGCCATCGCGCTGGTGGCCGCCGGGGTCCTCGCCGGCTTCGTCCTCGCCCGGCTCCTGTCCCCCGCCGCGGCCCGCCGCGGCTCCGCCAATCCCTACCAGAAGCTCAGCGTCTTCGCCCGGGTGCTCAGCTATGTGGAGACCGAGTACGTGGATGCCGTGGACCGGGATCGCGCCATCGAGGACGCCATTCGCGGGTTGCTGCGACACCTCGATCCCCATACCCAGTTTTACTCCGCCACCCAGGTAAAACAGCTACGAACCACGCTGACCGGGCGCTACAGCGGCGTCGGCCTGTCGCTCAGCCGTCGCGGCGGCAAGGTGGTGGTCCTCAACGCCGCCCCCGGAGGGCCGGCGGGGCGCGCCGGCGTGCGGCCAGGGGACCGGTTGCTGGCCATCGACGGGGCGCCGGTGCGTCGGCAGGACCTGGCCACCCTCACCACACGCCTGCGCGGCCGGCGGGGGACACGGGTGGTATTGACCGTCCGGTCGCGCGGCGCCAAAAACGCCCGTCGACTGACGCTGGTGCGTGACGTCATCCGGCGGGTAGACGTCCTCAAGGCGGCGCTGCCCCGGCGCCTGGGCTACCTCGCCGTCCGGCGTTTCTCCCACGGCGCCGCCCGCGCCGCGCGGAAGGCCATCGCCACTCTCGTGCGCAGCCACCGCGGGAAATCGCTGCGCGGCCTCGTACTGGATCTGCGCGACAATCCGGGCGGCCTCATGGACGAGGGCATTCGACTGGCGGATCACTTTCTGTCCAAAGGCCTCATCGTACGGAAGGAGGGCAAGCGCGGCCGCCTCAAAGAGCGGGAGAACGCGCACGTGAAGGGGACCCTGCGACGGCTCCCCCTCGTGGTGCTCATCAATCGCGGCACCGCGTCGGCCGCCGAGATCGTGGCGGCCGCCCTCGCGGACCACAAGCGCGCTCGGCTGGTGGGAGAAAAAACCTTCGGCAAGGGCTCCATGCAGTCCATCATCCCGCTACCCGATGGCTCGCGGCTCAAGCTCACCATTGCCCGCTATTTCCGGCCCTCCGGCAAGGCCATCGACGGGGTCGGAGTCACCCCCGACGTGAACGCGTCATCTGGCAAGCGCGCCCCCCCCGCGCCCCCTGTCGGAGCCCTCACGCCCGCGGATCGGTTGGAGCGCGCCCCGCGCCAGCTTCCCTCCTGGATCGAGCAGGACAAGGTCATCTTGCGCGCCATCGCGAACCTGAAAGACGGCGGGGAAAACACACGGTGAGCTCGACGCAGTCTTTACACCGGGCGCCCGCGAGCCCCACCGAAAAACCGCAGTTCTTTCGGACGGCTTCCAAGTAAAAGGGCGTTCTGTGCCCCCTTTCAAAAACCTTGACTGTGCAGAGCTTGAACCCTAGACTCACACCAGAAACTTAGGGCATGTCTGCGGCTCAGTATGCTGAAGCTGATCATCGAGGACGACGAAGGCAAAACCACCGTCGTTCCACTCATCCGTGACGAGATATCGATCGGCCGGAAGGAGGGCAACACCATCCGGCTCACGGAGCGGAACGTCTCCAGGCGCCACGCTCGCCTGCTTCGACAAAACGGTGGCACCTTCCTCGAGGACTTAAAAAGTTACAACGGGATCAAGGTCAACGGCTCTCGCATCGAGGGCCAGGTGACCGTCGCCGAAGGAGATCGCATCCAGATCGGCGACTACATGCTCGCGCTCAAGCTGGACCAGCCCGCCGAGCAGGCACCCTCGGATCCCTTCGACGACATGAAGACCGTGCCGGTGGAGAAGGCCGAGGCGCAGGCCATGGCCACCCACCTGGCTCAGCAGCAGGCGGATGCGACGCCCGCCGCGCAGGCGGAGCCTGCGCCCGCCGCGACCCCGGATGCCCAGGCCCCGGCGCCCGCGACCGAAACGGAGCCCCCCGAGGCGCCCGCTGAGCAGCAGCGGGACCTGATCGCGGAGGCCAGCGAGACCACCTCGACGGCACCGGCCGCCCGCCTGGTGGTGGTCAGCTCCAACTTCGCTGGCATGGAGTGTCCGCTGGACAAGGCCGCCCAGGTCATCGGTCGCACCCCGGACAACGATCTGGTCATCGACCACCGCTCGGTCTCGAAGCACCACGCCAAGGTGATCCGCGAGGGCACCTCCTACACCATCATCGACCAGGGCTCCTCCAACGGCCTCTTCGTCAACGGCGAGAAGTACGACCGTGTGGAGCTGCGCCCCGGGGACATGGTGGATCTGGGCCACGTGCGAATGCGTTTCGTGGGGGCGGACGAGGGCTGGATTTTCGACCCGAGCGCCGCGGTGGACACCGGACCACAGGAGAAGAAATCCAAAGTCGGCCTGATCGCCGTGCTCGGCGTGGTCGGCGCCGCCGTGCTCGTGGCCGTGCTGTTCGGCACGGGCGTCATCGGTGGAGGCAAGTCCAAAGAGACCTCGGCCGACGACGCCTCCGGGCAGGCCGCGGCCATGAGCGAAGACAGCGACATGAGCGGCTCCGCCATGGCCAGCGAAGCCGACTACAAAGCGGTGCGAGACGCCATCGCGGCCAAGGACTGGAAGACGGCCATCCGGGAAGCCGACGGCATCCTCATCAACAACGACGGGGACACCCAAGCCCGTAAGCTGCGACAGAAGGCGGTGGACGAGCAGAAGAACGAAGAGCAGCGCAACGGCTTCTTCAAGGCGCTGCGCGCGGGCAACTGGAAAGACGCCGTGTTCCAGGGCACCCAGGTCGACAAGGACAGCGTCTACCACGCCGAGGTCTCGAAGCGGCTGGGCGAGGTGGAGCAGAAGTACCGCAAGCAGCTCATTGCCCAGGCAAAGCAGGCCCACCAGTCGACACAGTGCAGTCGCCTCGAGGACCTCGCCCGCGAGATGAAGACCCTGGCGCCGAGCGAGACCGCCATCACCGAGCTCCAGCGCACCTGTCAGCCCAAGAAAGACGACCTCGTCGCCATGGGCATGGACATGGATCCGCCCGAAGCCATGGATCCGCCCGAAGCCATGGTGCCCGACGAGCGGCGGCGTCGGCCCATGCGCCCCCGCCGCCGCGTGATGCGGCCCCCCATGGACCGCCGCCGCCCTCCACCCCGGCGCCGCCGGCCCGCTGCCGGCGGGCCCTCCGCCGCGAAGCTGCTGGCAGACGCCCGGGCTGCCCTGATGGCCAACCAGCACGGGCGAGCGATCCGGCTGGCACGGGCCTCCATCAAAAAGAAATGGTCCTCCTCGGCCTGGGCCGTCTTCGGCGTCGCCGCCTGTAAAGCGAACCGGCGATCCGCCGCGAAAACCGCCTACAAGGCGTTGCGTGGCGGAAAACGGAGCATGCTGGTCTCTGTCTGCAAGAGCGTGGGCATCAGCCTGCCCTGACCCCCTCCCCCCCGGGTATTTCTTGCCCCAGGGCTTTGTTTTTTGTACTAATTACGGCATCATCAACCTCTGGTGAGTGGTGTCGCTTCCGTGCTGGGATCCAGGAGCGATGGACGGCTTACCCGGGAGGACCTCATGCGTTTTCACCGTTTGTTCACGTGTGTCTCATCGATCGTGGTGGTCGTGGCGCTCATGGCGCTCCAGAGCGTTCCGGCAGTGGCTCAGGGCGGGCCCGTGGACATCCAACAGTTCAAACCGGCCATGGACTCCAAGGGGCACTTCAGCATCGACTCGAGCCAGGTGCTGGCCCCCTGGCACACCAGCTTCGGGCTCATGGGCACCTACGCCTACCGCCCCCTGGTGATCGAGGGAAAGGACGGGCGCTACTTCCGCACCAACGATCTGGTGGGCGCAAACCTGCAGTTCGCCATCGGGATGTTCAAGCTCTCCAAGCAGGGACAGCCCTGGCTGGAGATCGGCCTGGGGATTCCCATCCTGTTTCACAACAGCCAGATCAACGCTGGAGCCTTCACCTCCGACTCCGCGGTGGGGGGCTGCAGCCCCGCGGGGGAGGACTCCTGCACGGTGTGGGAGCAGGACCCAACGCAGAACAACAAGTACCCCATGCAGTACGACTCCGGCGGGAACAACTCCGCCCAGGGGCTGGGAGACTTCTATCTGCACCTCAAGTTCCGGTTCCTCAACGACTCCACCAACCCCGTGGGTCTCGGGGCGATGCTGTCGCTTTATTTCCCCTCCAGCAAGTGGGTGCAAAACGGTCACAACAAGTTGCTCGGCTCTGGGGGGTGGACCCTCGCTCCCAAGATCATCTTGGACAAGCGTTGGCGCAAATCCAAGGTGCTCCTCTCGGTAAATCTCGGGGCCCGGATTCGCTTCGGCACCGACGGCGAGCTGCGTGAGAATTCGGGCTGGGGCAACTGCAATTGGACCTCCCTGGGCAACGACGGGGTCTCAGACGAGCCCTGCGGACCGGCGGACCAGGACTACGGCTTCGCGGA
The DNA here is from genome assembly GCA_964346625.1 of uncultured Myxococcales bacterium. Taxonomy (GTDB): domain Bacteria; phylum Myxococcota_A; class Polyangia; order HGW-17; family JAJRWW01; genus CAYFWA01. The sequence continues at coordinate 2,340 of CAYFWA010000253.1, read as the reverse complement.
CGATCAGCCGGACAACGGACTCTCCATGCGGGTGCGCAACCTCTACGAGATCACCTACGGCATCGGGCTCTCCTGGCGCCTCTCCGACTCCGTGGTCTGGGTCAACGAGCTCTTCGGAGCCGTGGAGCTGAGCTCCTTGGGAGCGGAGGCGGCGAGCGTCAGCGGCGCGGGAGATTTCCTGCCCACCACCGGGTACGAGGGCGAGTACTACAAGAAGGTCTATCCGCTGGAGTTCATGACGGGCTTCAAGTTCTACCTGGCCACCTCTTCGTACTTCGCCCTGGGGGTGGGCACGGGCCTCACCGGCGTGGGGCCGCTGGACAACGTCGGCGCTCCGGACTTTCGCGCCTTCGCCTCCTTCGTCTTCGAGCCCACCACCGGCGACCGCGACGGGGACGGCATCAAGGACGACGTGGACAAGTGTCCCGACCAGCCGGAGGACTTCGACGACTTCGAGGACAAGGACGGCTGCCCGGATCCGGACAACGACGGCGACGGCATCCCCGACGTGGACGACAAATGCCCCAACACGCCGGAGAACTTCAACGGCTTCGAGGACGAGGACGGCTGCCCCGACGAGCGGGACACGGACCGCGACGGCGACGGCATCCCGGACCGCCTGGACAAGTGCCCCGACGTCCCCGAAGACAAGGACGGGTTCGAGGACGAGGACGGCTGCCCCGACCCCGACAACGACGGCGACGGCGTCCCCGACAAGGACGACAAGTGCCCGGGGTACGACGCCGACAAGCAGAACGACTTCGCCAAGACCAAGGAGGACGTGGACGGGTTCGAGGACGAGGACGGCTGCCCCGACCCCGACAACGACAAGGACGGCATCCTGGACAAGGACGACAAGTGCCCCGACGAGCCGGAGACTTTCAACAACTACAAGGACGAGGACGGCTGCCCGGACAAGAGCCCCATCACCGTCACCAAGGATCGCGTCCTGATCATGGAGAAGATCTACTTCAAGACGGCCAGTGACGTCATCCGGAAGGTCTCCTACCCGATCCTCAAGACGGTGGCGTCGACGCTCAAGCAGCAGCAGGAGCTCAAACAAATCGAGATCCAGGGCCACACCGACGAGCGGGGCGCGGCGCGCTACAACCAGCGCCTCTCCCAGCGCCGGGCGAACTCGGTGCGCAACTACCTGGTCAACAAGGGGGTCTCCCCCAACCGCCTCACCGCGCGTGGGTACGGCGAATCCCGCCCGAAGTGCCGCAAGAGCAACAAGCAGTGCTGGTCGCGCAACCGGCGCGTTGAGTTCGTGATCCTCTCTAGAGACTAGACGCAGACTGGACGCAGGCTGGACGCAGGCTGGACGCAGGCTGGACGCAGACTGGACGCAGGCTAGACGTGGACTCCGCCCGGCTCGTCGCACAGCGCTACCGAATCGAAGAGCGCATCGGAGAGGGGGCCGTGGCCACGGTCTACCGGGGTTGGGACACCCGGACCCACCGCCCCGTGGCCGTGAAGGTGCTCAAGGACGTCCATGACGCGGACGACACCGCCCGGCTCTGGGTGGAGCTGCGCAGCCTGCAGCGGGTGCGACACCCGAGCATCATCCGGACGCTGGACATGGGCCGCAGCGGTCGGGGGCTGAGCTACATCGTGATGGAGCTGCTGCAGGGCCGGACCCTCCGGGCCCGGATGCTCGAAGCCGGGCGCATGCCCGTCCCCGAAGCAGTGGCCATCTTGACGCAGATCTTCGAAGCGCTCGAAGCCTGCCACTACCACGGCGTGATTCATCGAGACGTGAAGCCAGAGAACGTGTTCCTGCTGGCCCCCGATGAAAACCACGTGAAGCTCATCGACTTCGGCATGGCCAAGCTGATGTCCGAGCTGGGCTCGGCGGCGGATCTCACCCTCCCCCACCAGCTCTTCGGCACGCCGGAGTACATGGCGCCCGAGCGCATCACCGGGGGAGAGCCGAGCTTCGCCTCGGACGTGTACGCCGCCGGGGTGGTGGCCTTCGAGATGCTGGCCGGGCAACGCCCCTTTGGCGGCCGGACCCCCGACGACGTGATGCGCCATCAGCTCCGCCACGCCCTGCCCCGCTTCTCCGAGCTGGATCCCCCCGTGGCCGTCCCCCGCTCCCTGCGGGATCTCATCCGGCGATGTCTGCGCAAGGTCCCGATCCAACGTCCCCGCTCGGCGCGCGTGGTGAGGCTCCTAGAGCACCGATCAGTTTGAAAGACGGCTGCAATCGCGCAGTTGCGGCATCTCGCGGCTTACGTCCTCGCTCCCTCGGTCACCGTACCTACGGGTACGGCTCGGTCGGTCGCTGCGGGCGCACTCGCGATCTGCTCGCAGCTTCACGATTTCGCTACGACGTCC
>CAYFWA010000252.1:3376-8618 GCA_964346625.1 uncultured Myxococcales bacterium | reverse complement strand
AATTGATGGATCGGCGGCCGAATGCCGAAGTTATTCTTGCGCGAGCCCTAAGGGTACGCACAAGATAGCGTGTATAGACGAAATGATAGTAGACACGTTAATAGACACGATAATAGAGAAACCACGGCAAGACGCGACGCGACGCGACGCGACGCGACGCGACACGACGTGATGCGAGGCGAGAGATGACCTCCAACCAACCCTCCCCGCCCAAGAAATCCCCTGCGCCGGTAGCTGCTGGCGGCTCCACCGGCACGGCCGGTGACGCGACCGGCGGCGCGATCGCGACGAGCCCGACCGCCGGGACGCTGGGCATCCGGCGCGAGGACAAGAACATCTGGGAGCGGCGCGTGCCCATCATCCCGGAGCACCTGCAGGAGCTGCTGGCAGTGCCGGGCGACTTCGCCGAGTGCACCGCCCCGGTTCCGGACACCGCCGCGGGAGGCGGAGGCGCCGCGCCGCAGGCCGAGGCCGGCGCGGTCACCGGTCCGCTGGCGGCGGTGGTGCAGCCCTATGCCCGGCGCGTGTTTGCCGACCGGGACTACCAGGAGGCCGGCGCGCGGGTGCAGGAGTCGCTTTCCGAGGCGGACGTGGTCTTCGCCGTCAAGGAGATCCCCAAGGAGCTGCTGCAGCCCGGGCGGGCCTATGCCTTCTTCGCCCACGTCATCAAGAAGCAGGCCTACAACATGCCCATGCTCCGGCGGCTCATGGAGCTCGGCTGCACCCTGGTGGACTACGAGAAGATCACCGACGAGCAGGGACGCCGCCTGGTGTTTTTCAGCCGGCAGGCCGGACAGGCGGGCATGATCGATACGCTGCACCTGCTCGGGGCGCGGCTGCGCCACGAGGGGCTCGACACCCCCCTGGCCGACATCCGCATGGCCTACGCCTACGGCGACATGGAGGCGACGCGGGAGGCCTTCGCCAAGGTGGCCGGGCGTCTCTCCGACGAGGGGCTGCCGCCGGCCTGGGGCCCCACGCCGCTGGTGGTGGGCTTTGCCGGCTACGGCAACGTATCGCAGGGAGCCCAGGAGGTCTTCGACCTGCTGCCCCACGTGAAGGTGACCCCCGACCAGCTCCTGGCCGGAGAGCTGCCCAGGGGCGGACCGCAGGAAGCGGGTCCGCTGGTGAAGGTGGTGTTTCGCGAAGAGCACATGGTCACCCGCCGCGAGCCCGGGCGCTTCGAGCTGTCCGAATACTACGAGCACCCGGAGCGCTACGAGGGCCAGTTCGCCCGCTACCTGCCGCACCTGCACGTGCTGCTCAACGGCATCTACTGGGAGGAGCGCTACCCCCGCCTCATGCGAAACGACGATCTGCGCGCCCTGTGGCAGGGAGCCCTCGATGAAGCGGCCCCCAACGCGGCGACGGCCGCCAACGCGGCGACGGCCGCCAACGCGGCGACGGCCGCCAACGCGAAAACGGCCCCCAACGCGACCAACGGTGCCCAGGCAGAGGATGCCGATTTCGGGTCGACGGCCCCGAAGCTGCGGGTCATCGGGGACGTGAGCTGCGACATCGAGGGCTCGGTGCAGTGCACGGTGAAGGTCACCATGCCCGACGCGCCGGCCTACGTGTGGGATCCCGACACCGCCGAGATCACCATGGGCGTGCAGGGCCGCGGCCCGGTGATCATGGCCGTGGACAACCTGCCGGCGGAGCTGGCCAAGGAGTCCTCCATCCACTTTTCCCACAGCCTGCGCCCCTTCGTGGCGCCCCTGGCCCGCGCTTCGCGCGACGTGCCCTTCGAGCGCTACGACGTGCCCGCCCCCCTGCGCCGCGCCGTGATCGTCTACAACGGCGAGCTCACCCCCGATTACCAGTACCTCGCCGACGCGCTGTAGCCCCCTTGCCTCACCCGCGCCCCCCGCATCGCAAATGCCGCGGCCACGGCTGCGGTTGAGCCCGCGGCCAGGAAGTAGTAGACACGACCACCTGACGGAAGGGGGAAGGCCGGGTCGGGCGCTGGCGGAACGGGTCGGGGTGGTAGACGAGCCGCGACGAGTAGCGGCGAGTAGCGACGAGTAGCGACGAGTAGCGACGCACCTCAAGGAGCTGCAACGCACCTCAAGGAGCCGCAACGCACCTCAAGGAGCTGCAACGCACCTCAAGGAGCCGCAACGCGCCTCAAGGAGCCGCAACGCGCCTCAAGGAGCCGCAACGCGCCCCAAGGAGCCGTCAGCAACCGTCAGGAAATACGAGGAAAATTCGGAAATCGCCGGGAATGACCCGGGGAAAGCTTTAGGAGTCACGGACCGATGAGCGAGAAGTCGAAGAAAGTGCTGTTGCTGGGGGCGGGGATGGTGACGCGGCCGGGCGTGCAGTATCTGCTGGATCATGGCTGCGAGGTGCTGGTGGCCAGCCGCACGGTGAGCAAGGCCGAGGCCCTGGTGCAGGGGCACCCGAAGGGCCGGGCGCAGGCGCTGGACGTGTCGGATCGGGAGGCGCTGGCCAAGCTGGTGGGCGAGGCGGATCTGGCCATCAGCCTGCTGCCGGCGCCGCTGCACCCGGTGGTGGCCCGGGCGTGCATCGAGCGGGGGACCCAGCTCGTGACCACGTCGTACGTGAGCCCGGAGATGAAGGAGCTGGGGCCCGCCGCCGAAAAGGCGGGGGTGCTGCTGCTCAACGAGATCGGGGTGGACCCGGGCATCGACCACATGTCGGCCATGAAGGTGATCCACCAGGTGCAGCGCGAGGGCGGCAAGGTGGTGAGCTTCCGCTCCTACTGCGGCGGGCTGCCCTCGCCCGAGTCGAACACGAACCCGTGGGGCTACAAGTTCTCCTGGAGCCCGCAGGCGGTGCTGCGCGCGGGGCTGAACCCGGCGCGCTGGCTGGAGCAGGGCGACATCAAGGAGGTGCCGGGGCCGGAGCTGTTCACGCACCACTGGCCCGTGTCGGTGCCCGACGCGCCCGAGTTCGAGGGCTACCCCAACCGCGACTCCACGGGGTACGTGGAGCTGTACGGCCTGCAGGGGGCGCACACCATGTTCCGGGGCACGCTGCGCTACCCGGGCTGGTCGAGCACCATCAAGCTGCTGGTGGACCTGGGCCTGCTCGACGAGAGCCCGCGCGACGACCTGGCGGGGCGGACCCACGCCGAGGTGCTGGCGAGCCGGGTGGCCGGGGCGAAGGCCGAGACCGTGCGTTCGGATCTGGCCAAGCACTTCGGGCTGGATGAAAACGCGGATCCGCTGGAGCGGCTCGAGTGGGCCGGGTTCTTCTCCGACACGCCGGTGGGCCAGGTGAGCACCCTGATGGACCTGGTGGGCGCCCGGCTGCAGGAGCGGCTGACCCTGGATCCCGGCGATCGAGACATGATCGCGCTGCACCACGAGTTCGAGGCCGAGTACCCGGACGGGACCCGCAAGCGCCTGCTGTCTTCGCTGGTGGTCTTCGGCGAGCCCGAGGGCGACAGCGCCATGGCCCGCACCGTGAGCCTGCCCTGCGCCGCGGCCACCAACCTGGTGCTCGAGGGTCAGATCCAGCTCACGGGTCTGCACATCCCGGTGCTGCCCGAGATCTACGAGCCGGTGCTCGCGGAGCTGGAAAAGGCCGGCATCGAGTGCAAGGAGCACGAGGAGATCCTGTAGCGGCCCGAGACGGGATTCCCCGCGCGCATCGGGAGGTGATCGAGGGGTGATCGAAGGGTGATCGAAGGGCGCTCGGGGGGTGATCGGCGGGGCCAACCCGGGGACTATGGGGCCCCGCCTCGCCTCGGCTGGCTTCGCCGTCAGGACGGGGGGAGGTGGGATTGACGGGCGCGAGGCCGGCCGGCCGGCCGGCCGGTGTCGCGCTCGAGTGAGCCGACGCAAGCGAGCGCCCAACCCCAACCAGAGGCCCCCATGGTCAAGATCGCCCACATCGATCCGGACACCTTCTTGCTGGACACCTTCGCCCTGGGGCGCAAGGTCTATCAGACCGGGTTTCGACCCAAGCACGCCATCTCCATCTGGCGAGGGGGCACCCCCGTGGGCCTGGGCGTGGACGCCTACTTCCGCGGCCAGGGCGTGCACATGAACCACACCACCGTGGCCACCGAGTCCTACAAGGGGATCGGCAAGCAGGAGGAGGTGATCGTCAAGGGGCTCGAGCACGTGGTGAAGGTGGTCTGCCCCGAGGACGAGCTGCTCATCGTGGACGACGTCTACGAGTCGGGGCGCACCATCCAGAAGATCGTGGAGACGCTGCGGGCGCGGGCCCGGGCCAACGCGCCGGACAAGATCATGGTGGCCACGGTACACTCCAAGCCCGACCGCCACGTCTACCAGGAGCTGCCCGTCACGTGTCTGCACGAGGTGGCCGGGGACACCTGGATCGACTACCCCCACGAGCTGGCGGACCTGTTTGGGCCCGAGGACGAGGGCGAGGCCCGGATCCGGGAGAAGGACCCCGAGATCTGGGAGATTCTGGACGCACCGCCTTCGCCTCCGCCTCCGCATTCATCATCGCCCGCGCCATCGACCGACGCGGACGCGCCCGCCGTGGGCGCAGCGGCACAGGGAGGGACGGGTGCGGGGGCGGGGACGAGTGCGGCCGCAGGCCCGGGCTCGGGCCCGGCCACCGACGACGTGCTGTATCTGTCGGCCCGGGCGCTCTTGCTCGACGCGGTGCGGCTGGGGGTGCGCATCGCGAGCGACGAGAGCTTCTACCCGGACTTCCTGGTGGCGCTGTGGCCCGGCGGAGTGTCGGCGGGGCTGCCGGTGCACGAGGTCATCAAGTACCTCAACCGCCGCCAGGGCACCGGACGGCCGTCGCCGGATCACATCTCCATCAACACCACCCGGACCCACGTGAGCTACAAGACCAACGTCATCGGGGTGCAGTACCTGCAGGACAACATCTGCAAGCACCACCACCTGCTCATCATCGACACGGTGTTTCGCTCCGGGCGCATGGTCAACCACGTGATCCTCAAGCTCAAGGAGGCGCTGCGGCGCAACCTGAGCCACAACCGCATCCGGGTGGCGTCCATCTACTACAACCCCGACGACCGCTCCACCTGGACCGTGCAGCCGGTGGTCACCGAGCCGGACTACTACCTCGAGCGCGTGGACCGCGAGGTGGTCTATCCCCAGAGCTACTACCGGCTCCCCGACCCCCGCGGGTTTTTGCGCCAGCACCAGCCGGACATGGCGCGGCTGCTGTACGAGGAGTGATCCGCGTCCGGCTCAGCGGAGCGTCGGGCGTGGGGCTGGGGTGCGACGATCCGGGGCGCGACGATCCGGGGCGCGACGATCCGGGG
>CAYFWA010000252.1:3195-3276 GCA_964346625.1 uncultured Myxococcales bacterium | reverse complement strand
GGGGCTGGGGTGCGACGATCCGGGGCGCGACGATCCGGGGCGCGACGATCCGGGGCGCGACGATCCGGGGCGCGACGATCC
>CAYFWA010000252.1:0-3095 GCA_964346625.1 uncultured Myxococcales bacterium | reverse complement strand
GGGGCGCGCGGCACCGCCGGGGTCGAACCGTGCCGAGTCACGACATCCCTAGATCTTCTGTGCTTTTTCGAATTGTGATCCACGCGACACGGAAACCGGCGTTGGCAGGGCTCGGGGAGGCTGCGGATGGGCCGGCTCGGATCCAAAGGGAGCAGAGATGGCTCAAAGACCAGCAAAAACCCGAGCCGACCCCGGGGATTCCGCTTGTCAGCGGCGAGGAAACTCAATATTGTCATAGTCATTGCGGTGATTGAGGAGGGAGAGCGGCTGGGGACGCTGGATGGTCGTATTCGGTGACTGTACTGTGGCGATGGATGGTTCCGCTCGTGCCCGGTTGATGCGTTTGCTCGATGGCTCGTCGAGGGTCAAGAGCTCGACGTAGCGCCGGTCGTGGAGCCACGCCTTGGAGCCCGACATAGCGCCTGACGCAGCGCCCGACGCAGCACCCGATGTAGCACCCGACGTAGAGCCCGACGTGGAGATGGAGCGCTCGCGCATACTGCTGGTGGATGACGACGCAGATTTGCGGGAGCTGTGCTCGTACATCCTGGCCAACGCCGGCTACCAGGTCGATTCGGTGGGGGACGGCGAGGCGGCGCTCGAGCACTTGGAAAACGGCAGCTTCGAGCTGGGTCTTTTCGACTGGCATCTGCCGGGGCTGGCGGGCAAGTCCCTGCTGGAGGTGGTGGGCTGGCGCTGGCCCGAGCTCCCCATCGTCATCATGACGGGCTACTCGGACGAGGACAAGGCGGTGGTGGCGGTGGAGTACGCCCAGGCCTACCTGCGCAAGCCCTTCGACAAGCAGCAACTGCTGGACACGGTGGGGCGGGTGATGCACCGCGTGAGCGCCCTTAGGACCGGGGAGTATCCAGCGTCGCGGGCCTCACGCCAGGCCGGGGGGAATCCGGGACCCGGCGGGGCCGCGGCGGCCGGCAGGGCCGCGGCGGCCGGCAACAACGCGGGCGTGGAGGTTCGGCAGCGCGGCGCGGTGGAGATCAACCCCTTGCGCTGCGAGGCGCGCATCGGCGCTGGCCCCCCGGTGGCCCTCACCGCCACCGAGTACGCCGTGGTCAACCACCTGTTCGTCCACCCGGGGGAGGTGGTGCCCCACAAGGCGCTGGCCCGGCTGCTGAGCGATCGGCCCCTTTCGGCCAAGGAAGCCGCCGCGCTGTGCAAGCACCACATCCGGGCCCTGCGCGCCAAGCTCGAGCCCGATCCGGCGCGCCCCATCTACATCAAGACCGTTTGGGGTCAAGGCTACCGCCTGCTGCCCGATGGAGGGTGAGCTTCATCCCCCTTCCGCAGCGCACTGAACCGTCCCCCGACGCCTTGGCGTCGGGGGACGGTTCAGTGCGCAAGTAGACTGCCCCGCCACCCGCCTTCGCTCATCACCGCGGATAGCCAGCCCTTTTTGCGGGCCTCGCGCCAAGGTCCGCCGCCCGCCACCCGGCTCCGCTCATCGTCGCGAATAGCCAGCCCTTTTTGCGGGCCTCGCGCCAAGGTTCGACCCCCGCCTCAGGCCAAAAACTTCACCGATTCGCAGGGTGCCGGTAAAACGGAACGTAGGGTGTCGACGCCCGCATCCAGCCATCGGCCGACACCCGGGAGAGCGATGCAACCGCGTACCAACTGGACGATCGTGATCTGCAGCGCCGCCGTGGTCCTCGGCGGGGTCGCCCCGGCGAGCGCGGCCAGCGGCAAGGACCGGACGAACCGGTCGAGCTCCAAACGTTCAGGATCGAGAGGGAAACGCACCGGCTGCCCGGCGCACCAGGTCCGGGTGAAGGGCCGCTGCGTGACGCCGAGGCGGCTGTGTCCCCGCGGGCGGGTCGCCCGCCAGGGGCGCTGCGTGCCCAAGAAGTGCCCGGCCACCCAGGCGCGGCTGCCCGACGGCCGCTGCGCCCCGAAGCTGTGCCGACCCGGGCAGCATCTGCGCGAGGACGGGAGCTGCAGCCCCTGCCTGCCGGGCTATCATCAGCCCAAGGGCAAACGCTACTGCGTGCGCGAACGCTGCCTCAAGGGCTGGCGGCGCGGCAAGGACCAGCGCTGCCAGGCCTGCCCCGAGGGCCAGTATGCCAAGACGGAGGAGGGTCCCTGTGAGCCGCGCCGGTGCACGGAAGGAAAGAAGCGTCGCGACGACGGAACCTGCGCGTCCTGCCCCGAGGGGCGCTTCTCCCCGCCAAAAAAGAGCTACTGCGTGCGCAAGCGCTGCCCCACGGGGTGGTACCGGGCCTCGGATCTGCGCTGCTATCGCTGCCCCAAGGGGACCCACCGGCCCGAGGGGAGCCTGCGGTGCGTGCCGCGCACGCCTTCACGGCGGGCGCGGCCCCGGCCCAGAGCGCGGCCCCGGCCCAGAGCGCGGCTCCGCCCGCGAGCGCGGCCCCGGCCCAGAGCGCGGCCCCGGCCCAGAGCGCGGCTCCGGGCTCGGGCAAAGCCCCGCCGGCGGTCGCGCCCTCGGCGCTGCCGGCCGGGCTACCACTTTCCCGACGGCGCGGTGACCTGCGTGCGCAAGCAGTGCCCGCGCCGCTGGGCCCGAGACAAGTACCACCAGTGCCGGCCCACTTCGGCCGGCTGCCCCCGCCATCACCACCGCACCCGCCAGGGGCGCTGCGTGCGCGATAGCTGTCCTCCGGGGTGGGTGCGCGGCGCCGGGCTGAGCTGCCAGCGCCGCCGCTGCCCCCGGGGCTTCCGCAAGATCGGCAGCCGGTGCCTGGCGCGCAAGTGTCCGCAGGGCGCCAAACGCGTGGCCGGGGGCTGTGAGCCCGATCGGCGCTTTTGCGGCCGCGGGCGGTTTCGCAACCCCTTCGGCCAGTGCGTGGCCGTGCGCCGCTACTGTCCAAAGGGGCAGCGCTTTTCGCACGGGCGGTGTGTGGGGCGGCGGGCTCGGCAGGCGCGCAAGCGCCGGGCCCGGCGGCGGGCGCGCAAGCAGCGGGCGCACAAGCAGCGGGCGCGCAAGCAGCGGGCGCGCAAGCAGCGGGCGCGCAAGCAGCGGGCGCGCAAGCAGCGGGCGCGCAAGCGGGACCGGCGGGCGAAACGGGATCGCAAGCAGCGGGCGCGCAAGCAGCGGGCGCGCAAGCAGCGGGCGCGCAAGCAGC
>CAYFWA010000251.1:3452-8638 GCA_964346625.1 uncultured Myxococcales bacterium | reverse complement strand
CGGCTCCGGGGGCCGGCTCCGGCGTCCGGCTCCGGGGGCCGGCTCCGGCGTCCGGCTCCGGGGGCCGGCTCCGGGGGAGAGGGTCTTTCTGCAGGTCCCTGAGGGAGTCAGCCGGCCATGCGGGCGCGCACGGGCTGGTAGGGGGGCTCGATCCAGCGCCCCAGCAGGCGGTGGGTCAAGACGTTCATCGCGTTGAGCATCAGGATCCAGACGAGGGCGTAGCCCCACACCAGGCCGGCGTAGGCCCAGCCGATGGGCTCCACCAGGATGCCGTACACGGCGAACAGGGTGCCCACCACCTGGGTCCCCTCCAAGGCGAGGAACAGCAGCGGGCTCGGCAGGGGTTTGCTCCAGAGCCAGCGACGATTGCGGGTGATGAAGATGGTCAGATGACCAGCTACCAGGAGCTTGAGGAACATCATCGTCTGGACCTGCGCGGTGGTGATCGCCAGTTGGCTCCGAGCAATCCAGAAGAGCAGGAAGCTGGACACCACCCCCGTGACACTCAAGATGGAGGCCACGGTGAGCACCCGGCGCATGTTCCAGCGCACCGGCTGCTCGGCGGTGGGCGCCTTGTCCCAGGCGATGGTCATGATGGGGATGTCGTTCAGGATCGCCAGCAAAACGATCATGATGGGGGTGAGCGGGAAGAAGTCGAACACCAGGATGGACAGCGACACGAACAGCAGCACCCGCAGGGTCTCGGTGATCCGGAAGGTGGCGTAGCTCGTCATCCGTTCGAAGATCCGGCGGGCCTCCTCCACCGCCCGGGTGATGACGTCGAGACCGGGGGCGGTGAGCACCAGGTCGGAGGCGGCGCGGGCCGCGTCGGTGGCCTGATCCACGGCGATGCCCACGTCGGCCTGCTGCAGGGCCGGGGCGTCGTTGACGCCGTCGCCGGTCATGGCCACGATGCGGTCCTGCGCCTGGAAGGATCGGATGAGGTTGAACTTGTGCTCCGGGGTCACCTCGGCGAAGCCGTCGGCCTGCAGGACCCGCTGCTCCACCTCCTCGTCCTCGGCCGGGTCGTCGACTCCCTCGAAGAGCTCGCTCGCCGAGACGATGTCCGGCCCCACCTCGAGCTGGCCGGCGACCTGCTTGCCGATGGCGGCGTGATCCCCGGTGAGCATCCGGACGTCGATCTGCTGCTCACGCGCCTGGGCGAGCACCTCCTTCGAGTCTTCCCGCGGCGGATCGAGCAGGGGGAGGATGGCGAGGTACGCCCACTCGTCGTCACCCCTTTTCCGAGCCACGCCCAGGGAGCGGTAGCCCTTCTCGCCGAGCTCGTCCACGGCCTGCCGGATCTCGTCGGCGGTCTCGTCGTCTGGCTTCACCAGGTCCAGGATGGCCTGCGGGGCGCCCTTGGACACCCGGAGCGCCTCGTCTCCGTGCGTCACCGTGGCGTCGGCCCGCTTGCGCGTGGGATCGAAGGGGGTGAGCTCGGTGACCTCGTAATCCGACAGGGCCGCTTGGGCGTCATCATCGAGGGCCCCGAGCACGGCCTCGTCGATGGGGTCGCCGGTGTCCTCCTGGCAGGTGAGGGCGGCGCTCCGGATGGCCTCCCTGGCGTCGGCCTCACCGAAGGTCTTGGGCTCTTGCAGCTCCAGCTCGTTCTTGGTGAGGGTGCCGGTCTTGTCCGCGCACAGGATCTCCAGCCCGGCCATCTCGTCCATGGCCGCCAGCCGGGAGACGATGGCCTTCATGCGAGCCAGGCGGCTGGCCCCCACGGACATGGTCACCGAGAGCACGGCCGGCAGGGCCTGGGGGATCCCGGCCACGGTGAGGGCCAGGGCGAACAGCAGCACGTCCACCCAGGCGTCTCCCTTGAGGAAGATGGTCACCCCCACGATGGTGAGCACGAGGACGGCGGTGATGCCGATGAGGAAGTAGCCCACTCGCAGCACGGCCTTTTGGAAGTGGGAGCGGGACTCGGCCTGCTCCACCAGCTCCACGGTGCGGGCGAAGCGGGTGGCGCGGCCGGTGGCGGTGACCACGGCGCGGGCCTCGCCGCGCTTGGCCGAGGTCCCGCTGTAGGCCATCTCGGCCCCCTCCTTGTCCACGGGGAGCGACTCGCCGGTGAGGGCCGACTCGTCCAGCGACAGGTGCTCGTCCTCGAGCAGCTTCGCGTCCGCGGGCACTACGTCCCCCATGCGCAGCACCACGATGTCGCCGGGGACCACCTCCTTGGACGCCACGTCGTACGTCTCTGCGTCCCGGATCACCGTGGCGACGGGGGCGAGCTGCTCCTTGAGGGCGTCGATGGCGTTCTGGGCCTTGCGATCGTGCCAGAACCCCACGCCGCCGTTGATGAGCAACATCACGAAGATGACGCCGAAGTCTTCCCAGCGCTGGGCCACCGCGGCCAGGATGCAGGCGGCCTCGATCATCCAGGGGATGGGGCCCCAGAAGTGCGACAGCAGCCGCAGCAGCGGGTGCTGCCGCTCCTCCTCGATCTCGTTGACGCCGTAGCGCTGCCGCCTCTTGCGGACCTCGGCGTCATCCAGGCCGCGGTCGGGATCCACCTCCAGGCGCTGCAAGGTGTCGGCGACCGACTCCTTTTCCAGCTTTCGACCGGCCGGGGCATCCTGGGCGGAGCCGTCCTTTTCTCTGTGGTCCTTGGTCTCTGGGGATTCTCTTTCGGATGATGTGTCCGTCATGAGCGCGCAAGTCCTTCGGAGCACCGACAGTGGACACGGCGCCATGGACATGGAGGGGTTGGCCTGTGTATGGCCTTCATCGCAAAGCGGCCGTCTCCAGCCACGACGCTTTTCGTTTCTATCCTGGGTTGCGGGCGATCTCCGCGATCACCTCCAGCACGCTGTCGGGGTTCAGGGACATGGTGTCGATACCCTCTCGCACCAGGAACTCGGCGAAGTCGGGGTAGTCGCTGGGCGCCTGGCCGCAGATCCCCACCTTCACGCCGCCCTCGTGACCCCGGCGGATCACCTCGCTGACGGCGAGCTTCACCGCCTCGTCGCGCTCGTCGAACAGCTCGCTGAGCAGCGCCGAGTCCCGGTCCACCCCCAGCACGAGCTGGGTGAGATCGTTGGAGCCGATGGAGAAGCCGTCGAAGCGTCGAGCGAACTGCCTGGCCAGCAGCACGTTGGAGGGGACCTCACACATCATGTAGACCTGCAGGCCGTCCTGGCCCCGGACGAGGCCGCCCTGGGCCAGGGCTTCGAGCACCTGGTCCGCCTCGTAGGGGGTCCGCACGAAGGGGATCATCACGATGATGTTGTCGAGGCCGAGCTCTTCGCGGGCCCGCCGGATCCCCTGGCACTCGAGCTGGAAGCCGTCTCGATAGTGCTCGCTGTAGTAGCGCGCGGCTCCGCGGAAGCCGAGCATGGGGTTCTCCTCGGTGGGCTCGAACTGCGAGCCGCCCACCAGATCGGCGTACTCGTTGGTCTTGAAGTCGCTCATTCGCACGATCACGGGGTCGGGGTACTGCGAGGCGGCGATGGTGGCGATCCCCTGGGCGAGGCGATCCACGAAGTAGGCGCTCTTGGACTCGTAGCCCTGGGTGAGCTCCTCGATGCGCTCGCGGGCCGCGCTGTCCTGCACCTCGTCGAACCGGGCCAGGGCCAGGGGGTGGACCTGGATCACGCGGTTGATGATGAACTCCATGCGCGCCAGCCCCACGCCCGAGGCGGGCAACCGCCACCACCGCATGGCGCCCCCGGGGCTCGCGATGTTGAGCAGGATGGAGACCGGAGGCGTGGGGAGGTTTCCGAGGTCCAGCTCGCGCGCATCGAACTCCAGCGCGCCTTCGAGCACCTGTCCCTCGTCACCCTCGGCGCACGAGAGCGTCACCTCCTGATCGTCGGTGAGGGTGTCGGTGGCGGTCTCGGTACCGATCACCGCGGGGACCCCCAGCTCCCGGCTCACGATGGCGGCGTGGCTGGTGCGCCCGCCGTGGTCCGTGACGATGCCCCCGGCGCGTTTCATCAGCGGCACCCAGTCGGGGTCGGTCATGGCGGTCACCAGGATCCCGCCTTCGGGAAACTCCGACTCGGCCACCGGGCTCTGCAGGCGTCGCACCGGTCCCGCCGCGATGGCGCCTCCGATGGCCTGGCCGGTGAGCAGCACCTCGGAGCGTTCCCGCAGCGCGTAGGTGCGCAGGGTCTCGGCTTGCTTCTGGGACTGCACGGTCTCGGGGCGGGCCTGCACCACGTACAGTGGCCCCTGCGCGCCGTCCTTGGCCCACTCGATGTCCATGGGCTTGTCGTAGTGACGCTCGATGGCCACCGCCCAGCGGGCGAGATCCAGGATCTCCTCGTCGGAGAGCACGTACGCGAGCCGCTCCTGCGACGACGTCGGTTGGTTGCGAGGGGTGTTGCCGTCCTTGGCGAGCACCATCTTCTGCGACTTCTCGCCGCGCTGGCGCTCGAGGATGGGGCGACACTCCGGCTTCTGGTCGAGCACGGGCTTGAAGACCCGGTACTCGTCCGGGTTCACCGCGCCCCCCACCACGTTCTCTCCGAGACCCCACACCGCGTTGATCACCACGACGTCGGGGAAGCCGGTGTCCGTATCCAGGGTGAACATCACGCCGGCGCCGGCCTCGTGGGCTCGCACCATCTTCTGGACGGCGGCCGAGAGGGCCACGTCCAAGTGATCGAAGCCCTGCTCCATCCGGTAGGCGATGGCGCGGTCGGTGAAAAGCGAGGCGTAGCAGCGGCGCACCGCGTCGAGCACCGGGTCGGCGCCCACCACGTTCAGGTAGGTCTCCTGCTGGCCGGCGAAGCTCGCCTCGGGCAGGTCCTCGGCGGTGGCGCTGGAGCGCACGGCCACCGGGGTGGCCTTGACCTCGTCTCGGCGGGAGAGCTCCTGGTAGGCGCTTCGGAGTGGCTCGACGAGGGGCGCGGGAAACTCCCCCTGCTCGATCTCGTCACGGATGGCCGCGCCCACGTCGGCCAGGGCGTCGGCGTCTTGCGCGAGTCGGGCCAGGTGTTCCCGGATCCGGGCGTCCAGCTCGTTGTGCTCCAGGAACATCCGGTAGGCCTTCGCGGTGCTCGCGAAGCCGCCGGGGACCCGGATCCCCTCCTGCGCCAGGTTCTGGATCATCTCCGCGAGGGAGGCGTTCTTGCCTCCCACCTGAGCGATCTCGAGGCACTCTTCGGACTCGAACCAGCGCACGATCGTCGTGTCGGACTCGGTCTCGGTCATGTGAGGCTCCTGTCTTGCTT
>CAYFWA010000251.1:0-3352 GCA_964346625.1 uncultured Myxococcales bacterium | reverse complement strand
CGATGAGACACCGATGTCCGGTTTGCGGCACCGGATCGGGGAGCGATTGTCACCGCGAAGTTGCCGGGTCAGGGAGGCGTGGTGCCCGGATCGCGCTCCCCGCCATATGGGCTCTCGGCCGTCGCGCCCGCGCCCGCGCGGACCGTCTCGCAGATGGCTTCGCTCACCTCGGCGGTGCGCTGGCCGGGGTCTCCCATCACGGTGCCCGGGATGTGGCGGTTGATCCCCAGGGCGTGGCCGATCTCGTGGGCGAGGCGCAGGCGCGAGGCGTCGGACCACAGGTCGTTGAGCACCACGAGGGGCCGCTCGCCGGCACAACCGACGCCGAGGGTGAGATCCTCGCGCAGGTCGAGCTGAGGGGCGAAGTAGACGTTCAGGGCGCCCGGGCGGTAGACGGGGGGGCCGTCGTAGGCGGGGTTCTCCTGGGCATGGCGGACGAGCTCCGCCAGGGTGCAGCGGTTTTCCTCCTGGGCGTCGCAGTCCCAGAAGTCCTGGGTCTGGGGGCCGGCGGCCGCGCAGGCCGGGCGCTCCGTGAAGCAGGACTCGTTCCAGGGATTCTGGTTGGAGACCACCGGGTGTTGCCAGCAGCTCGCTTCGGGCCAGACAGGCGAATCCGTAGGGACGGAGCTCCCGCGGGTCGGGTCGGGCCACGGCTCGAGGTAGTCCTGTAGTCGGAGCTGGACCCCGCAGCGCACCCAGATCTCGTCCACCCGCTGGTGGAGCCAGGACTCGGGGTCGGTGGCGGCCGGGGCCTGGGAGGTCGGGGCCCGATCCAGCGCCAGGGACGCCGCCCGCCGGTTGAGCCGCCGGGGCGACACGCCGAGGTTCCACACCACCACGGGGACGATGAGCACGCGGGGATCGAGCGTGATTCGCGTGCGGGCGATCTCCACCCCCTCGCCGGGCAGGCGGGGGTCCTCGACCGTGAGCAGCAGCAGGTTTTCCCCCGGCCGCAGCGGGAGGGCGGGTCGGTCCGGAGCCCAGGAAAAGGCGTAGTTGGCGCGGCCCGCGGTGTGCCACAGCAAGCGCTGCTCGAGGGTCCAGCGCTGCTCCCCTCGGAGCAGCGCCAGCGCGCCGTCCGGATCGAGCAACGCTCGATCGTCGCAGACGCGGCCGCTCGGCCGGTAGTCGTCACGGGACACGGTGACCGTGTCAGCGCGGGAGAAGGCCGTGGTCACCGCCGGGCCCTCCGGCGACGGGTCGGAGGGGTCGGCGCAGCCGCTGGCAGCCGTGAGCAGCGCGAGCCCGAGGCTGCACAGCGCGAGTTCGAGGCCGCGTAGCGCGATTCCGAGGTCGGGCAGCGCGAGCCCGAGGCCAGGCAGCGCGAGCCCGAGGTCGGGCAGCGCGAGCCCGAGGCCGCGCAGGTCGGCCGTGGCGGGTGGATATCCCCCCCGCGCGGGGGGAGCTGGGGTGGGGGGCCTCATGCCATCCCTAGTGTAACCCAGATCGGAAAACGGACGGCGGGCGATTCCTGGTCCCGATCGGGCTCGCCTTCGACACCACGCTCCACCGCGCGGTGCTGGTCCAGCGTGGCCTCGAGCTGCCCCAGCCCGAGACCCTGGAGCTGCGCGGCGAGAGCTGGTCGGAGCTCACGCCGCTGGGGGGGGGCGCAGGGCATCCAGTCCGCGCTGTACCTCTCCTACGATCCTGCTGTGCGGGCCACGGTGATGATTCGACCCCAGGGTGTGGGATCTCCCCTGGAAGCCAAGTGGTCCTTCGACGTCTGGATGTACCAGTACGTGAGTCCGTCATCAGGGTACTAAAGAGTGTGTCGGGATGGGACTGGGAGAGGGTACGTATTTTTGCACACCTTTGCCCCCACCGCGCCCGCTCCGCTCTGCAGAGCGGAGCGGGCGCGGTGGGGGCAAAGGGGATGGGGGTGTTGCGCTGCGGGGGGGATTAATTGGGTCCTGCGCTGCTCTCGGCCTGCTCGGCCTCCTGCTTGGCCTCCTCCTCGGCGATCTTCTCGCGGACCTCGTCCATGTCGAGCTCCTTCACCTTGGTGATGAGCTCCTCGAGCACGGGCTCGGGCAGGGCCCCGGCCTCGAGGAACAGGAGCACCTGCTCGCGGAAGATCGCCAGGGTCGGGATGGAGCGCACACCAAAGGACGCCGCCACCTCGGTCTGCGCCTCGGTGTCACAGGAGGCGAAGGTGATGTCCGGGTAGCTCTCCGCCGCCTTTTCGAAGATCGGCTTGAACTGTTTGCAGGGGCCGCACCAGTCGGCCCAGAAGTCGATGAGCACGAGATCGTTGTCCTCGATGGTGCTCTCCAGGTTGTCCTTGTTGAGTTCGATGAGTGCCATTGGTGGCCTCCTCTTGCCTTGCCGTGTCTGGATTACGAGTCCTTGCCGTGTCTCGAGTACGAATATCTGGGATAGAAATGAGGATTCGTCGTGGGCTGCTTACCAACGGTTCGCGACGTCTGACGTCCGTCTGGCAACCGCTGCTCGACAGACCATAACAACGATTTTCGCATTGGAAAGGGGGGGGCTGGGTTGTGACGATTTTCTCACCCATCGGTGAGGTGGGAATGCCTCCGCGCGTTTCGGACGAGCGCAGCGTCGCGCTGATACGCACGGGCAGGCTGAAGGTTCAGGCGTCTTTTACCAGCAGGGAGGCGGGATCCAGCTCCAGGGAGAGGTTCGGAAGCGCGGTGGCGTCTTGGTCGTGATCGCGCAGCAGGCGCAGTCGGATGTGATCGTTTTCGGGCGTGAGACCCACGACCACCTTCACCAGGTCGGAGAAGGGGGCCAGCGCTCGAGGCAACCCGGTCTGCTCGTCCGGTGGCTCGTGACGGTGCGAGAGCGCCGTGAGCCAGAGCGGGAGGGCATGGGTCCGCGCCACCTCCCGCAAGGCGGCCAGCGCGTCGTGGCGGGCCAGCTCGAAGGGAAAGCCGTCGAGCACCGCCGCCTTCGGCTGGAACTCCATAACCTCCGCCAAGAAGGAGAGCGCCTCGTCCAGGCGGTCGGCGTCGAACCCCTGCTGGCGGTAGCTGTGGATGTGTCGCCCGCGCTCCAGGCGCAACCGCCCGGATTCGTCGAGGTCGAGCCAGCCCCGTCGTCCCGCCTCACCGGCGAGGCGATCGTACCACCCCCGGACCTCGTGCACCGGCATGTCCAGCGCCAGGTGCAGCACCGATTGTCCGCGGGCCAGCTCCGCCAGGCCGAGCTGGACGAGGCACGCCGTTTTTCCGACACCGGCGCGGGCGGTGATCACCCCCAGCTCTCCGGGGCGCAGGCGCTGGTGCACGTCCTCGGTCAGGCGGGACAGCGGAGACGAGGGCAGGCGGGGCTCCGGAGCGTTGGGAAAAGCGGAGCCGGAGCCGGAGCCGGAGCCGGAGCCGGAGCCGGA
>CAYFWA010000250.1:8526-8640 GCA_964346625.1 uncultured Myxococcales bacterium | reverse complement strand
CCAGCCGCGCGCCTCGCGCGCCAACTTGGCAAACTAATTTTGATCAGCGGCCTTAGGCCGAGGGTGCGGGCGTCCCGTTGCGTGGCCGAGACGAAGCCCTCGGCCGTTCGCCGC
>CAYFWA010000250.1:0-8426 GCA_964346625.1 uncultured Myxococcales bacterium | reverse complement strand
GTCCGGGTTGATGCTCGAGGCGCCGCGTCCGGGTTGATGCTCGAGGCGCCGCGTCCGGGTTGATGCTCGAGGCGCCGCGTCAGGGGTGATGCTCGAAGGCGCCGGAGTCACACCGACCCACGCGCTGCTCGCCGCGCTGGTCGGTGGGCGGGCAAGTGTCCGACACGTCGATGGCCGGGCTGCCGGCGCTCAGGGCCATGGTCTCGGTGGGGCCTCCGTTGTCCCCGAGGGGCGAAAGCAACGGATTGGCGAACAGGACGCTCTGCGCGCAGGGCGTGTCGGAGTTGCCGTTGTTCTTGAGGTCGGGCCATTGGACATTGCCCCCGCCATCTTCGAAGGTCTCGTGGCAGGCCACCGCGCTGAACTCGTTTTCCGTGGTGTTTTCGTAGAAGATCACGTTCGTCAACGTCACCGTGCCGCTCTGGCCCTTGAAGATGGCCGGGCCGTAGTCGCCGCGGTTGTGGGCAAAGGTGACATTCGTGACGTCGACCGTGCCGTTGCCCGCCCACAGACCCCCCGCGTTGCCGGTGGTGGTGTTCCCCTCGAAGGTGCAGTTGGCGATGTCGGCGTCGGTGCCTCCCCCCAGAAACAACCCCCCGGCGTGGTCGCCGGTGGTGTTTCCCGAAAACGTCGAGCCCACCAGCACGAGCGGTACGCCTTGATGGTAGACGGTCCCGGTCCCGGACTCCATGACGTTGTCGGCGAAGGTGCACATCTCGAACCGCGCTCCGGTGCCCTCGAGGTTGTAGGAGAAAAACGCGCTGCCGTGCACCCGCGCCCGGTTGCGCTCGAAGACGCCGCCACAGATCACGAAGTCCACCGGATCGTCGAGCCACATGCGATCGATGTACAGCCCGCCGCCGTTGCCGTACTGGCCGGACTCAGCCCAGGTGGTGGCCTCGTTTTCGACAAACAGGGTGTCCACCACCCGGAGGTTGGTGCTCCGGCTGAGCACGGCGCCGCCAATGGAGCCGCTGTTTCCGACGAAGGCCGCGCCCGACAGCACCGCGTGGGTCAGCCCGCCCGCGTAGATCGCCCCGCCGCCGACGTCGTTGATCTGGCTGGCACAGTGGTTGTTCAAAAAGGTCGCGTCGATGACCTCCAGGGTGCCGAACCACGGGTGCAGCAGGCCCGCTCCGCTTTCGTTATCGCTGCCGGCGGGCACGAAGCCGTCCCGGATGGTGATGCGCTGCAGCACGAAATCCAGGTGGTGATCCAGCTCGATGACGCGCACGTTGCCCCCGCCGCTCAGGGTAATCTGTCCGCCGCCGTCCACCACCGCGTCCGCGGTGAGGTAGACCGAGCTCGTTAGCTCGATGGTGTGCGCCCCCCCGCAGTCGAAGCGAAGCGTCCCGCCGCCCGCGGCGTTGTTGATGCGGTCCACCGACGCGTGCACCGCCTGCTCGGTGCAGCTCCCCGGGGTGCCATCGCCCACCACCTCCTCAAGCCCCTGGGGAGCCACCGGATCCAGCCGGCCGGGGCAGTCCGTGGTGGGCGGCACGATGGGCCCCGCGTCCACGTCCCCCCCGTCGGGGCCGGGCCCCCCACCGTCCGCGTCGGTATTGGCGTCGGTCTGCACGCCGGCGTCACCGCCGGGCCCGCTGTCATCGTCACCGCAACCCAAAGGGAAAACGGTGGCCACCAGGGCGAGGATCACGAGAACCGAGCATGGGATTTTCATAGAGGTCACCTCATCGTTCGGGAAGCATTGTACCCCACTGCGCGCGAAAATTGCGCCCACCGGAACGACGCAGCGCGGTGGGGCTCATGCCCGCGGCCTCAGGCCAACCGGCCCCTGGCGAAGGGGCGCCCTCGGCGCGGCCCGTCCGCGTCATCCCCCACGACCTGCCCGACCCGCTCCTGATCTGGCCGGCGCCGCCGGATCGCGGCGGCGTGGAGGGGTACCTCAACGCGGCGACGTCGCTCGGGCCGTGAAGGCGCGTAGCCGCACCGAAACCTGGTACCCTGGTACCGGACGCTGCGCCAGTTCTCTGGCTGCTTCTCTGCGGTCGCGCGGCTGCCGCGCGCCGACATCCTCGCGTTCCTGGAGCAGGACGACGGCTGGGACTTCCAGGCGTACGCCGGCCGGCCGGTGACCGACGTGGTGAGCGCCTGGCGGAAGGTGGCTGGAGCCTACGCCGGGGTGGGCATCGCCGCGGACGCCTTCCGCTACGGGGCGCTCCGGGACGAGGGGGCCGACTGCGACGAGGTGGAGCAGGCCCGGGTCCACGTGCGGCGGTCGCTGGAGGCGCTGCACCTGGCCGTCGCCATCACCGGCGAGCAGGGGGTCATCGCGCGCAGCTTCGCCCGGCGGGACCTGCCGGGCACCGGTCCGGGCATCGAGACGACGCCGCTTTTCGACGCCGACGGTCTGCCCCTGCCCACCGAGAAGGACAACGGGACCTGGCGGGAGGACCACTCCGGCGGCCTCTACCCCGACGTGGTCTGGGAGGACTCCTGCAGCCGGGACCAGTACGTGGGCTGGGTCGTGGGCTTCGCGGCGCTCTGGGAGGTCATCGGCGCCGATCCGACCTTCCCCGACGATGTCAAGGAGCGGCTGCAGCGAGACGCCGCGGTCCTGGCCCGCGCCCTCATGCAAGTCGGGGGACAGGGCTACGACCTGGAGATCCACGACGCCGATGGCCGCGTCACCTACCACGGCTACCTCCACGAGGAGGCCATCGAGCGGACCTACCTCACCGGGTTTGAAAACGGCTTTCACGCCCTGATGGCCCTGGGCATCGTGGCGGGCCTCGCGTACGTGGCCGAGCAGCCCGACATCGACGCCTACCTGCAGGACCGGCTCATCCTGGCGGGCAGTGGGCACAACGACGAGCTGGTGGCCGAGGATCCCCTCCCCATGCGCATCCGACCGGGGAGCAACTACCACTGGCGGTCCAACCCCTACCGGGTCAACGGCGGCGGCGACGGCAGCCGCCTGCTGTCCGGCGTGGACTTCCGCATCGCCTACTGGATGGCCCGCTGGATGCGCCGGTCTCCCCCCTGACGCCGAGCGTCGGGTGAGCGCGCGCGATCTGATCAATACGAGATCAATACGAGATCACTGCGGTCTCCCCCAAGCCAGTCCTGCCGGGGCGAGTCGAGAGTCGTGTATGGTATAAATCGAGGCCCGGACCGGAATCCGACACGAATCCGATACGAACCCCGACACGAATCCGATACGAACCCGACACGAATCCGACACGAACCGACACGAGAACCGACACGAACCCGACAAAACAAGGAAGGAACATGCCCAACAAAGCCACCATCCTCTCCCTCGCGGGGGGGTTGCTCGTTCCCGCCGCGGTCGCCGTGGTATTTCTGTTTCGCGGCGAGATCTGTGCCATGACCTGGACGGGCAACGACACCCTGCGGTGCAGCTCCGAGCTCACCATCAAGGACAAGCAGGTTACGCTGGACAAGCACGTGATCTACGCCACGTCCAAGTGCCGGCTCACCCTGGTGAACGTGGAGTTCGAGGCGCCCACGGCCATCTACCTCAACAGCGGCGCCAAGATCACCCTCAAGGGCGGCCGCATCAAGGGGCGCAGCCACGCGATCTACGTGGGCAGCGGCGCCGAGCTCGTCGTGGACAAGACCACCATCACCGGTGAGAAAAACGGTATCTACGTGGGCACCGGGGGCCGGGTGGTGATGACCGGTGGGTCGGTCGAGGGAGGGAATCGCGCGATCTACGCTGGCACGGACGCCGACGTGACCTTCAAGGGGACCACCGTGAAGGGCCCCATCTACGCCGGAAGTCGGGCCCGCGTGAAGGGCGCCGTGATCACCGCGCTCAAAAAGAGCTGGCACTGCCGCGGCAAGACTCACGCCACCCTCAAGGGCGTGCGTTTCACCGGCAGGAGCGTGGCCGTGGACGCGCGCGACGAGTGTCGCTTGCGCATTCTCGGCTCCCACCTGAAGGCGCGCCACACCGCGCTCGGTCTGCGGGGCAAGGCTCGGGTGACCATGGAGGGCGGCAGCCTCGAGGGACGATACGCCGTCACGGCCCGCGGGGGCGCCGTGGTGGATCTCAAGGACGTGGACGTGAATGGGAAGCTCAAGCGGTACGGCACGGCGATCATCGCCCGGGACGGCAAGACCCCCGACGGCCGTACGCTATCGAGCAAGGATCTCGACGCGGCGGCAGCCAAGGCCCAGGTCAACGCGAAGCGCTTCAAGCGGTACAAGGCCGGGGCCTGTGACGGGGTCATCGACTGCTACAAGGATCACGGCTACTCGGGGAGCCTGAACGGGAACCTCGCCATGACCGTGGGGTCCGACGGCAGGGTCGACCGGGTGAAGCTCAAGGCGCGCTTCGCCCCGCGCAACGTGCGCGCGTGCATCCGCAAGCTCGCCAAGAAGCACCGGATCCAGAGCTTCGAGGGCCCGGAGGGGGAGCTGATCTGCACCTGGTCCGGCCGGCTCACGGGCGGCACCCTCATGCTTTCCCGGGGCGTGGACTACAAGCCCGCCAAACGCCCCAAGGGCAAAAAGGGCGGCGCCGACCTCGAGCTGCCAGACGCCGAGTAGCGCTCCGGGAGCTGTGGGAAGGGGGCGCTTGCGCCCGAAACCGTCGGGTCGTCGCCATCGCAAAACGCCTGCAGCAGGCCTATCCCTCGACCCGCCCCACCTCGGCGTGAAAGTCGCACCGGTGCGCTTGATCTGCCGAGGGCCCGTCTGGGAGGGGCGCGGTGGGGCGAGGGCCCGTCTGGGAGGGGCGTGGTGCGGCGAGGGCCCGGCGAAGAGGGGCGCGGTGGGGCGAGGGCCCGGCGAGGAGGGGCGCGGTGGGGCGAGGGCCCGGCGAGGAGGGGCGCGGTGGGGCGAGGGCGCGATGGACAGTGGCGAGCGGGTGCGACGCGCACGACGCGCACGAGGGGGCGCGCCGCTGGGGGCGTCGGGAGGCGCCGGGGTGCGTCGGGGCGGGTGCGCATGGCACGCGACGGCGGTCACCGCGAGGTAGACGCCGACGCGTGGCCCCGAATCGTCTGGACGTAGGCGAGAAGGTCGGGCAGCCGGTTTTCGAGTACGTCGCGCACGATTCCGAGGTCGACCTCCTGATACCCGTGAACGAGGATGTTCCGAAAACCCGCCATGCGCCTGAGCTGCTGGGCGAGATCCGGGGGGACGAGGCCGTTTTGCGCGAGGAGGTCGAACAGCTCGCGGTTCGTGCGCGGCTCGCCGAGCCGCTGGTCCGAGACGATGTGGGAGGCGACGTCGAGCGCGGCCTGGATCGCAATCTGCAAGGTATGTTGGACGAATCGCGCTTCGCGCACCTCCCGCTCGAGCGCGTCGGGGCGAGCGAGGGTCCTCAGCTCCCGGACGCACGTCTCGATGAGGGCGAGTCGTTTGCTGAGGAGCTCGGGATCGGTCATGGCGTGCCCTCGGGCAGCAGTCGGTAGCGCCTCAGGTGGGGGAGCAGGTCGAAGTACTCGTTTCGTCGCTGCACCTCGAAGCGGACGCGCCGGGAGGGATTGCGGTCCAGCAGCAGGACGCCGTCCCGCAGCACCCGGTGCACGAGATCCACGGGCGCCTCGTTCACGGCCACCACCTGAACCGGGCGCCGGAGGGTTCGCTCGAGCCGATCCTCGAGGTCGAGCGGCAGGTCCGGCAACGTGCGCGGCGCCTCGCCGAGCAGCACCGCGACGTCCACGTCGCTGTCCGGGCGCGGCTCGTCCCGGGCGAGGCTACCAAAGAGCCACGCCGCCACCACGTGCCGGCCGGCGCCTTGGAGGGCGTCGGTGAGCTGCTCGACGATCTCGGCTCGCTTCAGCATGGTGGTCTCCGCCCGCGAGCCCGGTGCCTCGTCTCGCGATGGCCACAAATCAGTATATCCGGAATACCGTCCGCGCGGCAGCCCCCCAGGCTGTTGAGTATGTCCGCAATACCGTCCGCGTGGCGGCCCCCCAGGCTGTTGAGTATGTCCGCAATACCGTCCGCGTGGCGGCCCCCCAGGCTGTTGTCGTTGGGCAGTCGCAAACCCGCGGCCGGCGTCGTGCCGCGGGTCGCGGTGGTCGGAGAGAACGCCCTACTTGAGGACGAGGGACTTGCCGATCCTGACGGCGAGGTCTTTGTGCTCATCCTTCACGCTCACAATCAGGGTCACGTTCTTGTCGCCCTTGTTCTTGGCCACCCAGACCTCGGTGAGGGGCCCGCGGGCCTTTTTCACCAGGAAGAGGCCGCCGTCGATCTTCTTTTTCTCGACCACCTTCGTCAAGCGCCGCAGCGTCCGTCACCGCCGATAGACCCAGGGAACGCCGTCGAGGCCGTGCCCGGCAATGATGGCGTAGACGTAGGCTTCATCGCGATGTTGACCCCTTCGGCAGACCGACCGATAATCGACGCCGCGGTTCCGGGACCATGCGGGGACCATACGACCCCGCGACCCGGCGACCCCGGGACGCCGCGAACCCGCGGGCCTGGATCCCCCGGATCGCCGTTATGACCATGGCGCCCGGATCGCCCGTTACGACCATCGCGCCCGTTACGACCATTGCGCCCGTTACGACCATTGCGCCCGGCGCGCCCGGTGCTTACGGATCGCCCGGCGCGCCCGGTGCTTACGGATCGCCCGGATCGCCCGGATCGCCGGAGATGCGGTTCTGGGTGACGGAGACAAAGGCAGGAGCCATGAGCCACAAGACTTCCATCGATGAGAACCTGGAGGAGGTGCTGGTGCACACCTGGCTGGCCGAGGCGCACCGCCACGACGAGGGGGAGGCGCGGTCGGCCGACTTCGCGGCGGACGAGCAGGCGCTGATCCCGGAGCTGGCCAAGGCCTTCGAGATCGAGCGGGACGAGGTGGCCTTCTATTACGCGAGCTACGACGGGCTCCAGACCGGGCAAGACGAGGGGATGCAGGCGGCCCGCCGCGGAGAACGGATGCTGGCGGATCGGCGGGCCAACACGCAGTACTACAAGGCCACGGCCTTGACCCACCTGGTGAACCTGCTGGTGGCCAAGGACGAGCTGCTGAGCGAGCTCGCGGACATCGGGCGGGAGTACGCACAGCGCCACGGGCTCATGGCGCACGACGAGCTGCTGGCCAAGCGCATCGGCGCCATCAGCCTCCTGCAGGCGGCCGACATCGGCACGATCTTCGGCTGGCCCTCGGACGACCGGGCCTACGCGGGGACCACACCGCAGGCCAACTACATGGCCCACTTCGTGGCCTTCCAGGAGGTGGTGGACACCGACGTCGCCTTGGGGATCCTCGAGCTGTCCGACGAGTCCGTCCAGGCCAAGCAGATCATCTACCGCTGGTTGCGGCTCGCGGCCCAGCAGGACATCCACCAGCTCGACAAGCGCGCGCGGATCACCCACGACTTCATCCAGGACCACATCCGGGAGCTGCTGGTGGCGAGCGTGGCCGGCGTGGGCTACGATCCCCGCTCCCCGGAGGACTTCGCGACGCCGCCCAAGCTCGTCTGCAAGCGCGAGACGACCTTCTATCATCCGCGCAACCCCTCGGTGGAGGTCAAGATCGTGGATGAGGTGGACGACATCGGCGCCTTCATGAAGACCGATGGGAGCGCCATGCTGCACGCCACCTACGATCCGGAGCTGAAAAAGTGCGTGCTGAGACACCAGGGCAAGGTCGACGTCTTCGAGCCCCTGGTCACGGAAGGGGACCCCATCGGCGAGACGGTGGACGAGTTCGTCCGCGCCCACACCCAGGAGGCCCAGGCCCGGGAGCAGGCGCTGTACGAAGGGGTGCAGGCGCTGGTGACCACCGGGACCCTGCCCGAGACGCTGGCCGGCAGCTTCGAGATGGACGTCCTGTTCAAGCTCAAGGGCGCCTATGACATCGCGCGGGAGTCCGACGCCGAGCAGGGGGACGACATGGACATCGAGGGCAAGTTTTCCGGAAACGAGATCGCGCTGTTTCGGGAGGCCTTGGAGTTCGCGGGCTTCTCGAGCCGCTGCTCCGATCTGATCATGGACATCACGCGGGGCGACGACCACGAAATACAGTCCGCCTCCTTCAACCACATGCGCGTCATCTACGAGGGGCCCTCCTACCAGCAATGGCGCAAGGGCAAGGAGGCCAAGGCCTGGGCCAAGGCCTACAAGCCCTACGAGTCCAGCCGGAAGCTGGGCGCCCGGCTCATCTCGGCTCTGGGCAAGAGGCCGTAGTCTCTTATCGATCGCATCATGTGTAAGGGAGCGGGTCAAAATAAGGTCTGCAAGTCAGGGCGTCGAGGCGCCCGGCTGGCAAGGCGTGAAGAGGGCGAATATTGCGGGATATTTAACCGATGAACAACGCAGCCAGCCGGGATGGATCGGCGTCCCGAGTGCAGAGTTTATTTTGACCCGCTCCCTAAGATGGCATCAAATTTATGGCACATCGAGTTGCTCTCGGAGTGCTGTTAGGGCTCGCGCAAGAATAACTTCGGCATTCGGCCGCCGATCCATCAATTCTG
>CAYFWA010000249.1:3435-8657 GCA_964346625.1 uncultured Myxococcales bacterium | reverse complement strand
GGCGTGTACAGCAAAACGTTCGTTTTCGCACAATCCGGATCACGCTAGATTCGGCGCGTAACCCCGTTTCTCCCGAGAAAACGGGTCGTTATCGTGGTGAGAGATCCGGATATCGCCACAAATTCGTGTCCGCGCGGGCCGCTGCGTGCGGCGGTGGTATGGGGCTTGGACGGAAGGGGCCCCGGTGGGCTTCACGTCCGCTCATCGATCCCCCGAATCGGGAAAAATACCGAGTGGGTTTTCAGCCAGGGCGACCTTAGGGCATGATGGGGGAGCATGGCCAGATGAGTCGGAGGAGGCGAGCATGCCGAAGACATGGAGACCTGCGTCGTGGTTCCCGAACCGAGGGTGGTTTGCGTGGCTGGTGGTGGGGGGCATCACCCTGCTGGGCTGCGGGGACGACGGCGGAGGTGACAACGACAACGGCAATGAAAACGGCAACGACAACGGCACCGTGCTCTGTGGCGACGGCGTGGTGGAGGGCACCGAGGAGTGCGACGAGGGCGCGGCCAACAGCGACTCCACCCCCGACGCCTGTCGCACCGATTGCCGGGAGCCCTTCTGTGGGGACGGGGTGTCCGACAGCGGCGAGGCCTGCGACGACGGCCCGTCCAACAGCGACGTGGTCCCCGACGCCTGCCGCAGCGACTGCCGGGAGCCCACCTGCGGCGACGGGGTGGTGGACGTGGCCGGCGGGGAGCGCTGCGACTGCGGCGACGACCCGGCGGACCTGCCCCCGGGCTGCGGCGGGATCAACGGCGCGGACTTCGGCGGCTGCCGCGCCGACTGCCGGGTCTCGTACTGCGGCAACTCCACGCTGGACGGCAGCGAGGTGTGCGACGACGGCAACTTCGTGTCCGGGGACGGCTGCTCGGCCGACTGCCTGTCGGACGAGACCTGCGGCAACGGTTACGTGGACACCATCGCGGGCGAGGAGTGCGACGACGGCAACACCGATCCGGCGGACCAGTGCCAGCCCGACTGCCGCTTCCCCCGCTGTGGCGACGGGGTGCTGGACGCGGGCGAGGAGTGCGACGACGCCAACCGGAACTCGGGGGACGGATGTCAGGCAAGCTGTTTGCTGCCGCAGTGCGGCGACGGGATCCTGGACGCCGGGGAGGGCGAGACCTGCGACGACGGCAACCTTGAGCCCGGTGACGGCTGCAACGCCGACTGCCTGCGGGAGATCTGCGGCAACGGTGTGCTGGACGCCAGCGAGATCTGCGACGACGGCAACAACGTCTCGGGCGACGGGTGCAACGCCGGCTGCACCTCCACCGAGGTCTGCGGCAACGGGATCGTGGATCTGGAAAACCCCGCCGGCGCCGAGCAGTGCGACGACGGCAACACCGACGACGGGGACGGCTGCAGCGCCCAGTGCTGGATCGAGGCCTGCGGCAACGGTCACCACGAGCCCATCATCGGCGAGGTGTGCGACGACGGCAACAACGTCTCGGGCGACGGGTGCTCCGCCGCGTGCAACTCCCTGGAGGTGTGCGGCAACGGCGTCGTGGACCTCGAGAGCCCCACCGGGGGCGAGCAGTGCGACGACGGCAACGCCCTGAGCCACGACGGGTGCTCGTCGGGGTGCACCGCGGAGTTTCCCATCTGGAATGTCTTCGAAGATGGGCTGCCGGCGGTGAGCGGGTTCGGCCTGGCCTATGACGCGGCCCGCCAACGGGTGGTGGCCTTCGGTGGCGAGGGCGAGTGCGGGCCTCTGTGCGCCAACACCTGGGAGTACGATGGCGAGCGCTGGCGCGAGGTCCACCCGCCCCACTCGCCGGCGGGGCGCCGCCTTCACGCCATGGCCCATGATTCCCACCGACAACAGGTTGTGTTGTACGGGGGCGAGGCCCTGGCGCTGTTTGGCGACACCTGGCGCTACGACGGGACGGACTGGTCCCCGCTCGCGCCCGCCAATTCCCCGCCGGGCCGGTCCGGGGCGGTCATGGTCTACGATGGCCAGCGCCAGGTCTTCGTCCTGTTCGGAGGAAAGGACGGCCGAAATGGCGGCCGCTACCTGGACGAGACCTGGGAGTACGATCCCGCGGCCAACGCCTGGTCGCAGATCAACCCGGTGGTCTCGCCGCCGGCGCGCGACCAGCCGGGCCTCGCCTATGACGCCGGGCGCGGCGTGGTGGTGCTGCTGGGCGGCGACGGCGGCGGCGGCACGGAGTGCCAGGAGCACTGGGAGTACGACGCCTCCGTGCCCACCTGGACCCTGATCTCCGTGGCCGCCGGACCCCTTTGCCGCGGCGAGCACGCGGTGGCGTACGACCCGGATCGCGGGGTCACGGTGCTGCACGCCGGCTGGGGCAACTGCCCGGGCTCGCCCTGCCAGGACACCTGGGAGCTTCAGGGGGCCACCGGGACCTGGACCCAGGTGAGCACCGCCACGAGCCCACCGCGACGGTACCAGGGGCGGATGGTCTACGACTCCCACCAGCAGCGCATGATCCTGGTGGGCGGCGAGGACCTGCTCGGTACGCCCCTGGATGACACCTGGGCCTACGCGGGCGGCGACTGGGCGAGCCTCACCGCGCGAATGCGGCCTGGCGGGCGCGAAAACGCCGCCATGGTGTACGACGACGCCCGCGGCGAGCTCATCCTGTTCGGCGGGATCGCCGCGGGCAACACGCTGCACGAGCCCCGGACCTACCACCGGGGGGCGGACGGGTGGCGCTCTTACCCCTGCCCCGGCACGCCGGGCACCGACTGTCCCCAGGCCCGCGGGAGCCATGGCATGGCCTGGGACCCGGTGCGGGAGGTGGCGGTGCTGTTCGGTGGCCTCATCGACGACGGCAGCGGCAGCGCCATCCCCACCGACGACACCTGGGAGTACGACCCGGCCACCCGACAGTGGACCCTGATCTCCACCGGCGCTGGGCCCGCGCCCCGCGCCTACTTCGGCATGATCTACGACACCGCCGCCCAGCGGGTGGTGCTGTTCGGGGGGGCCGCCGGGGACAACCCGGGGGCCGGCGTGTACGCCGACACCTGGGAGTACGACGGCGCCACCGGCACCTGGACCGAGATCACCCCCACCGGGGGGGCTCCGTCGCCGCCTGCCCGTGGTTTCCTACAGATGACCTTCGATGGGTCGAGCCTGACCGCGGTGCTGTTCTCGGGGGTGGACGACAACCTGAACGTCCTGACGGATACCTGGAGCCTCAGCGGCGGCCAGTGGACGGAGCTCACCCCCGCGGTGAGCCCGCCGCCCCGGGGGGAGGGGATGCTGGTGTTCGATCCGCTGCGTAGCCGCACCATGCTGTTCGGGGGGATCGACCTGGCGGGCTTCTACAGCGATCTGTGGGAGTGGGACGGACAGACCTGGAGCCAGGTATCGGCCAACAACCCGGCCCCGCGGGCCTACATGGCCGCGGCCTGGGATCAGCGCGCCGGGGGCATCCGCATGGTGGGCGGGGCCTCCACGCGGCTGTTCGACGACGAGTATCTGCTGCGCTACACCAGCGCCTGGCCCGACGAGCAGTGCGACAACGGCGTGGACGACGATGGCGACACCGCGGTGGACTGCGCCGACCCGGACTGCGAGGGGAAGCCCTGCACCGCCGGCGGGATCTGCGAGGGTGGTGTCTGCCAGGCGCCCTAGCCCGAGTTTACCGCCTCAGCGAGCACATCCTCGTAAGGGCTCGCGCAAGAATAAGCTCGACGCACCGAGAGCGCCGAGGCGCAATGCTGTCAAGAAGCGAGGAGGGCGACCGGCTTGCTGTAATAATCCAGCAAGCTGGATTATTACAGCGCCGGTAACGGACCGACCGAAGGTCGGTCCTAGTTCATACATTGACGTATTTAACCGACGAGCGACGCAGACAGAATTGATGGATCGGCGGCCGAATGCCGGAGTGATTCTTGCGCGAGCCCTAAGGGATCGAAATGATCCAGGAACGATGAGAGCGATGTATGACCTAAGAAAGCTCGTCGAATCGAGTAACGTATTAAAATGACACCTATGTGTGTTTTTGACGCGGGAAACTCGGGCTAGCGCACCCTCAGCGCGCCCGCACCGTGACGGCGAAGGTCACGCTGTTGCGAAACCGGCCCTTGACCTTGTCGTACATCACGCACTTGTGGGGCGCCGGCAGCGAGCCCACGGCCTGGACGTGGGCCTTGGCCGCCTCGTCGAAGCGGGGGTTGCCCGAGGGCCGCGCCACGGTGACGCGGACGATCTTGCCGCTGGCGTCCAGGGCCACGCGCACCACGGTGTCGAGGTTCTTGGCCACCGCGGCGCTGACAAAGGCCGGCCGCTTCATGGGGGGGATCTTCTGGGCCACCTTGGCCCGGAAGCTGGCCACCACCTGCTCGTGCTGCGTGAAGCACGGGTCCAGCGCCCCCTTCTCGGCGGTCCCGCCGGCGCCGTGCTTGTCGTCGGCCGGGCCGGCGCCAGGGGGCGCCTCCACGCCCTCGGTGGAGCCCCAGTCGTCCGGTACGTCGACGGCCTCGTCCTTGCCATCGGTCGGGATCGTGGGCCCCCGGGGGGCGCGGGTGGTGCGGCGGGCGCGCCGCGGGCGCTTGGAGCCCACCGCCACGCGGCGGGTCCGGCGGCGGGTCCGGGGTGGGGCGCGGCGGGCCCGGCGCCGCTTGTAGGCGGGACCCTTGGTGCGGGTCCCCTCGGGGCTGCCCGACTGGATCTCGATGATCCGCGTCTCGATGATCCGCTCGCCTCGGGGCTCGGGCCGGGGCTTGGCCTCGCCCCGGTTGCCCAGCACCAGCGCCCCGATCAACACCAGGTGCACCGCCCCGGTGGCCAGCAGGCCAGCGATCTGCTGGGCGCCGAAGCGCTTCGCGCGGGGGGGCCGTGCGGTGGGGGGCAGGGCCGCGCCGCGCTTTGGAGGGCCTCCGCCTCCCGGAAGGACCGGCGGCGTCTTGGGCGGGGGCTCGAAAGCGGCGTTCGAGGCGGCCGGCACCTTCCACGGCGGATCCGCCGCGGTGGAGGGGCTGGTGTCCGTCGGACGCAGGGGGGGCGCGCCTGGCGTCGCGGGCGCGCCTGGCGTCGCGGGCGCGTCTGGCGTCGCGGGCGCGTCTGGCGCGTCTAACGCCGCGGGCGCGTCTGGCGTGTCTAACGCCGCGGGCGCGTCTGGCGTGTCTAACGCCGCGGGCGCGTCTGGCGCGTTTGGCGCCGTGGGCGCGCCTGGCGTCGCGGGCGCGTCTGGCGCGTTTGGCGCTGCGGGCGCGTCCGCACCCGGCGGACGCGAGCCCCTGGG
>CAYFWA010000249.1:1918-3335 GCA_964346625.1 uncultured Myxococcales bacterium | reverse complement strand
CTGGCGCGTTTGGCGCTGCGGGCGCGTCCGCACCCGGCGGACGCGAGCCCCTGGGCGGGCGCTCGGTCATGGCGCCTCCACCGGAGGGGGCTGGGTCACCAGGCCGAGCTTGGTCACGCCCGCCCGCTGGAGCTTGGTCATGACGTTCACCACCACCCCGTAGGGGAGGCCGTGGTAGGCGTCCACGTAGGCCTCCTTTTCCTGCTGCAGCCGCGGGTCGCGGCGGGCGAAGACCGTGACGTTGTTGAGCTCGGTGACGTTCTTGCCCTCGTGCAGCGAGCGTGACAGGTCCAGGGTCGCCACCCGGTCCTCGCCGAGGTAGATCCTGCCCTGCTCGTCGATGGAGACCCGGGCCACCCCCTCCTTCTTCTCCATGGCCTCGGCGCCGGCCTCCGGCACCTGCACCTGCACCCCCTCCTGGGCGAGGGGGGCGGTGATCATGAAGATGATGAGCAGCACCAGCATCACGTCCACCAGCGGCGTGACGTTGATCTCCGAGAGCATCGTGCCTCTGGGGGCGCCTCCCATGGCCATGATCTACCTCCGGACCGGCGTCGTGTTCGTTCGTCGACGTTGGTTATTTGAGCACGTGGCGCTTGATGATGTTGAGAAAATCACTGGAGAAGGTCTCCATGGCCGAGGCTAGCACCTTGATTCGCTGCACGAACAGATTGTACGCGATGACCGCGGGGATGGCCGCCATCAGGCCGATGGCGGTGGCAATGAGGGCCTCGGCGATGCCGGGCGCCACCACGGTCACCGACGCCGATCCCGTCGCGGTGATGTCCCGAAAGGACGTCATGATGCCCCAGACCGTGCCGAACAGCCCCACGAAGGGCGCCGCGGAGCCGGTGGTGGCCAGAAAGGCCGCCATCCGCTCGAGCTTGGTGACCTCATCGGTCTGGGCCCGCCGCATGGCGCGCTCCACGCTCTCGAGGTCTCCGAGGCGATCGTGCATGGCCCCCGGGGCCGCGGCGGCGGCCTCGACCTCCTCCTTGGAGGCCGCGTCGGGGATGGCCGTGCTCGTCTGGAGCTTGGACAGCTCCACGTAGCCGGCGGCGAACACCGTGGCGGTGGGGCTGTGGGGCATCTCCTTGGACGCCTTGTACACCGCGTCGAGCTGGCGGGAGCTCCAGAAGGTG
Source organism: uncultured Myxococcales bacterium (assembly GCA_964346625.1). Classification (GTDB taxonomy): domain Bacteria; phylum Myxococcota_A; class Polyangia; order HGW-17; family JAJRWW01; genus CAYFWA01. The sequence continues at coordinate 2,193 of CAYFWA010000249.1, read as the reverse complement.
TCCAGGAAGGCGTCCGAGCCGCGCTTGGCGCGGCGCAGGTAGAAGTACTTATAGCCGATGATGTACCAGGAGATCACGCTGAAGCCCACCAGCAGCACCAGCACCCAGAACACCATGCCGGGGAACGACTGGCTGGCCAGCTCGATGAGGGTTTTCTTCTCGGACGCCGACCCGGCGGGGGCCGCCGCCAGGGCCGCGCGGACGAGGTTGGGGTCCAGCAACAACAGGGGGTTCGGCATGGTGCTCGCTTTCTTCCCGTTTCGGTATCTCGATCC
>CAYFWA010000249.1:0-1818 GCA_964346625.1 uncultured Myxococcales bacterium | reverse complement strand
ACAACAGGGGGTTCGGCATGGTGCTCGCTTTCTTCCCGTTTCGGTATCTCGATCCTGGTTTCGGTATCTCGATCCAAACTTCGGTATCTCGATCCTGGTTTCGGTATCTCGATCCTGGTTTCGGTATCTCGATCCAAACTTCGGTATCTCGATCCTAGTTTCGGTATCTCGATCCTGGGCGGGCGCCCACCGGTGCGGCGTGCTCGCCGCTTCTCAGCCGGGGCCCGCCGGTCTACCCGAGCATGGTACGCATGGTCGGGGCTGGGGTTGCCCAGCCGGGATGAACGGCCGCTATTATGGGCCCAGCGTCGCTTCGGTTCAACGTCTGCGATGGGGGACCTCTTCCCGCTTCGGCTCCGGGTTTGACACGCTGCGCGGGGAGACGCAAACTAGCCGGGATGCAAGGACGATTCGGGATCCACGCGCTCGGATGGCTGCTCGGCGGTGCCGCGCTGCTCAGCGCTTCGGGCGGCAGCGGCTGCGTGGAGATCGAGGGGGGCGCCGTGGAGGTGGCCTGGGTGCTGCGCGACACCCGGCAGCGCAGCGCGCCCTGCGACGCCGAGGGGTTGAAGATCCTGGAGATCGAGCGGATCGACCGGGTCCGCCTGCAGATCCGACGGATCTCGCCCGACGGGGGGGTGAGCGAGGATCTGTGCGCCGCCGGCGTGGTCACCGGCTGCGAGTGGTCCTGCAGCAACCGGGGCGGCACCACCCCCTTCAACATCCCGGTGCCGGACGCCAACCCCGACGACGGGGAGGATTCCGAAACGCGGGACTACGTGTTCAACCTGGTGCCCCTGTCGGTGGACGGGACGCCCATCGATCCGTCCATCGTCGCGGTCCCGTCCCCCGTGCGCCGGACCGTGGCGCGGGGAGACCTGGCGGATCTGGGCTTGTGGATGATCGTGGTCCCGGCCAAGGAGGACGTGGACGAAGACCCGGACAACTGAGCCGGTCCACCGATCTGAACCATCGAGCCAGCCCTTCGTGCCGGACCACTGGGCCGGCCCACCGATTCGGAGAAACAGGCCAGCACCCATGAACCGCGCGAGACGCACCAGCGAGTGGGGGGATCGACGGGGCCGGGAGCTCGTGCTCCAGGTGGCGCGTTTTCTGCGTGGGCTGGATGACCAGCCCGCCCTGCGGCAGCGGCTGGCGCGGCGGGGCTACGACGAGCAGCAGCACCGCCGGCTGCAGGCCGGGCTGGCGCGGGCCGGGGATCTGCGGGCGGTGCGTTTGCTGCAGGGCGCGGCCGCGGCCGCCGCCCGCCGCCGCGTGGCGTCTGCGGTGGCGCTTCCGCGGTGGGGGGGGCCGGCCCGGGCGCTGCTGGGCTGGGCTGCCGAGCAGGCCCGGCTGGCGGCCGGCGCCACCGGCAAGCTCCCCGCGGTGGCGCGGGAGGTGCGCAAGGTGGCGCGGGAGGCGGCCGACAGGGCGCCGGTGGACACGCTGCAGTCCACCTGGCACCTGGTGCGGCGGCTGCGCGCCGACGAGCACCTGGGCCACTTCCTCACGCCGGGGGGGCTGCGGGACGCGGGGCTGGAGCTGCGCCAGCGTCTGCACGAGGGGGGCTCTCCGCAGGCGCGGGGCGCGCGCCGGCAGGCCCTCGCCGAGCTCTCGTTTCTCTATCTGCGGTGGCGCCGCATCGCCCTGGAGGAGCTCGGCGACGAGCCCTCGGCGTGCGCCGCTCTCGGCCTCGACGAGGAGCGCCCGCCCAGGTGAGGGGTGTCACCGATCGGCGGGCCCGGGTGGGGGCGGCGGCTCGTACTTCCTCGTCGGGGGTGGCGGTGGGGGCACCGCGCCGGACCGGCAAAGCCGAGC
>CAYFWA010000248.1:2066-8689 GCA_964346625.1 uncultured Myxococcales bacterium | reverse complement strand
GTCAGGGAGAAGTCCTGCCAGATCTGCGCAGAATTTGCTCGGTAAGGGACTAAGGGCTCGCGTAAAAATAAAATCCAATTTATGCGTGTAATTCTCGCGTCCACCTCGGCTGACCGTTGAACACGATTCTGCCCTGAAAGCGCGAATTGTGGACGCTTGATCGCTTCTGCGTTGAATGGGCCTGTTTTGCCCAGGGAACTTCAGACTAAGCTTTCCATGCTCGGAACGGCCTCAACGCGACTCGGGGAGCGGGGGTTGGTCGAGCACGGGATCGCCAGCCACCACGTGTCCGGATTCGTCGATCACGCCGAGGGCTTCCAGGTCCGCGACGTAGAGGTCGAACGGTGGGCTCGCCAAATCTGGGTAGAGAATGTGTCCCAGGATGAGGTAGGGGAGGTGCAGCCGAATCGAGCGCAGACTGCCGGTATCACGGGTGAGTACCCGAGAGACACCACTGGCGAGATCGTGAACCACGATGTCGCTGTCGCGGAATCCAGCGCGTCCTGACCTCACGGTGGAGTTGTACGCCAGGATACCGCGATGCAAACCAGCAGAGGGCTCTGTCCATTCGTCTTCGGCAACTACTAACATATCCTGGCTTGATAGACGGTGAGCTATCAACCTGTAAGGAGGTTCCGCGTACCACGCCGACTCCATCCATATCAAGTAGTCGCCGCGGACCTCGGCCTGGTGCTGAAAGTCTTCTTTGGTCTCCTCGAGGTAGACGGTCTCCCCGGTTGAAAGATCGTAGTAGTAGACGTCCTTGCCCCACCCCCCGGCGTGGTAGCCCGTGTAGGCCAGCCGGCTCGCGCCGAGGTCCGTGGACACCGCCATCACGTTCGCCTCCTCGATCAGCGTCCGGTCCCCGCTGGAAAGGTCTTCCAGCCAAAGCTCCATGGGGGAGACCTCCTGCCGGGTGGTATCCCGGTTGAACACCACGTGGGTGGTGTTCACCTGGGGGTAGTGATCGTTAGCAGGCCCGAAGGTTATCCATCTCGCCCTGTACGAAGAGAGATCTGCGAGTACGATATCACCTCCATGGTATGGTGCCCCCTCTGAGCTGAATGTACTGTCCCGCCACACGAGATGGTTTTTCCACAGATCCACACTCGACAACTCTCGCTGCACCAACTCCCGTTCTAGACAAGTGTCCAGCTCCATCACATGGATGCTGGAGAGATTCCCCTGCACGCGCTGGCTCCAAGCCGCCCGGGTCCCCCAGAAGGAGAACGACCCCATGAACTCCGTCATGCCGTCGAAGGGCAGCTTGAAAAACGGCAGCGCGCACATGTCGTGCAGCTCGGGGGCTCGCGTGGAAAGCTCGATCGGGGGAGGCCCCGCGTCGGGAAGGGGCGCCACGTCGGGCGCCGCGCTGTCGGCCAGCCCGCTGTCCATCGTACCGGCCGGCTCCTCCACGCAGGATACCAGCGGTGCCAGCAGCGCGGAGAGCAAGGCTCCCATGAGCGTCGCGTAACCGTTCAGGGGCCTCGTAGGACCGAAATTGCGCGAAAAGACGATCTGGCGCCTTTCTCTGCAGCGGCGCGAAGCGCGGTGATTGGGGGTGAGCCCCGAAAAACCGCGCTTTTTCGGGGCGAGGGGGGATGGGACATCCCCCCTGAACGTATAAAGCGGCGCTAGACGCCGCCTCAGGCCCCGGCAAGACGCGAGGCTGGTCATTGTGGAGGCCGGCGGGAGGTTGGTCATGGCGATGCCACCACGGCCCGCTGTCGAACCACGTTCCCACCGTCGAGGTGATAGCGGTACGGGCCCCGATAGAAAGCGTCGAGCTCGCCGCCGGAGTCCTGGTAACCGCCCACCAGTAACGGATCGGCTGGATCGCTCACGTCGTAGACCTCCACGTCCTGGCCGTGTTGGCCCACCACGTGCAGCAGGCCTGCCTTGAACCGTACCCTTGAGAGCCGGCCGGCGGCCTGAAACGTGCCCACCGGCACCGCGGTGAGCCCGTCCACGTCGAGCAGGTGGACCGTGCCCCCCGCCGCGGCGGCGGCGAGGAGCCGACGGTGCGGGGGCGTGGACACCGGCCGCGGTGCCGACACGGATACCGACACGATGCGGTCTCCTCCGAGAGACACGATGTCACGCAGCTCCGGTGCGGTTGGGACGGACACATCGTAGCGCGCCACGCCGGCGCGCCCGTGGGCCACGAACACCCGCGCACCCCAGGACGCCAGGTCTTTTCCCCGGGCCAGGTATCGCGCCGTCCCGGCCACGGTCGGTGACGATGGATCCCCGAGGTCGACCACCACGAGGCTTGGCCGACCCTGGCGGGTGACACACAGGAGGGAGCCGCAGCGGGCCGCGGACGTGGCGCCGCCGATGTCCCGCCCCTGAAGCCGCGACAGCCGCCGTAGCGTATCGACGTCGATGATTCGAAGCCCGGTCGGTCCCACGGCAACCAGCAGCTCGTCGCGCCAGCGCGTGAGCCGGCGCGGCGAGCCCCGCAGATCGAGCGCACCATCGGCGACGAGCGTGGCGACGCGGGCGTCGAGAGCAAACCTCTGGGGCGCTCCGCCCGAAAGGCGCGTCACCCGCATCAGACAGCCGGGCTGGGGACCGCAGCGATACAGCATCTCGGCCACGCCGCTTCCGGATACCTGGCCCCGACCGATCAGCGCACTCGCTGCGGAGCGCGCCTCGAGACCCAGCACCCCCTCCGCGGCCTGTAGGGAGGCGAGCACCAGCTCGCCCGGCCAGACCGCGTTGGCAGAGGGAGACCAGCGATAGGTCTCGCCCCGCCCCCCAATCACGGTACCGGTGCGGGGCCAGTGGTCAGCGGCCCCCAGCCGCACCAGGTCGGTGCGTAGCCAGGAGCCGTCGGGCTCGAGGCCGTGCAGCGCGATCGCTCCCTGCTGGTCGGCCTGCGCCCCCGCCACCCACAGCCGCTCGTCCTGCAGAACGACCAGCGGCTCGAGCAGCCCATCCGGGCCGCCGCTGGTGCCGGCATCCACCCGCTCCCAGGTCCCGCGGCGCAGATCCAGCTTCCAAGTATCTGACAAAAGCGCGTCGCCTCTCGCTCCACCGTGTACGTAGAGCGCCCCCTCTCCCGTGGCCACCGCGCAGCCCGCCCGGCCTCGCGCCAGATCCACCGGCGCCGCCGTGTCGGAGCCAATCCGGCTGAGGCTGGCTGTCGGAGGGTAGAGCCAGTAGGCTGCCGGCCCCTGGGGAGCCAGCCCGTCGAAGAGCACCACCTCCCCCTTGACCGGGTCCAGCCGAGCGCAGAAGCCCGGCATGGGGTCGGGAGAAACGGTGAACGGCCCGATCCAGCTTCCGCGCGATAGCGGCAGGCGGTAGGCGATCAGGCCGCCCTGCTCGAGACCCCCGACGGCGTGGCCGAGCAGCAGCACCTGCTGCGATCGCTCCAGAAAGAGCACCTCGGCGTCGTGCAGCGATGGGGCCTCGGCCGCGGGCCCAAGAAGCTGCGCGCTCTCGTGCAGCTCCAGGTGCTGGTCGTCGTCGCCGAGCCATCCCAGGTAGAGCCGGCCCGTCTCGGGGGGCTGCTCGCCGGTGACGGGTCCAGCAACGCCTTCCTGGTAGACGACCAGCGCACCCGCCGAGCTCGATGGCGCCCCGAGCCCCGCGGGCGCCGGGTCGAGCAGCGCCGCGGTGCCCTCGAGGGCGGCGCCAACCTCCAGGGCGGGGCCGCTGAACGACACGGTCCAGATGCGGCTCGCGCGCGGCACACGGCGTGCCAGCGCGTGGAGCAGGTAGACCCCGAATTCCGGGTCACCAACCAGGGCGAAGCCCGCCGCCGAGAGCGGGCTCGGATCGGGCCCCACCGCGGGCAGGGGTCCCCGGACGGCTCGCCGCGCGAACAGGTCCAGGGGGCGCATGGCACGCATCGGCTCGATGCGGACAGTCCGGACTGCGGACTCGACGATGGGCACCTCGTCGCTGAGCAGGATCACGTCCGGGTCGAGAACCGGGGGCATGGGAAAGTCGGGCCACGCGACACGAGCTCGGGTCGTGAAGTACGCGCCGGGGTGGGCATCGGCCCGCAGGTCGATGCTGCTGGCCGGGTCGTCGAGGCTGGCGTGCTCGGGCCACGGCCACGTGAGCCAGTGGCGGTTGACCTGCTCGGCCCGCGTGAACGCGACCTCGCGGTCGCGCGCGAGCTGGCGGGACAGGATGCTCTGGTACCGCGAGGAGCTGGGATGGACCGGGTACCTCCGGGCGAGAAGCGGGCCATCCGGGCCGGCGACGACCGTCTTCGCGTCCATCTCGGGGGCAGAGACGGCATGCCAGGCACGCATGTTAAGCACTTGGTTCCAGTGGCTAGTTTCGGGGCAATAATCTTCAAGGCACGAATCACTCCAACCTTCGATCGACAGCGGGTCCCCGACGTCGCAAGCACAGGCGGCCACCTCCACTCCCGTACGAGTCTCGTGGGTGCAGGAGGTCGTGCCGCAATCGCCGCCCCACGCCCGGAAGGAGATGTCGGCCCGGTCGTACGCCATGTGGATCCAGCAAGTCGTCGATCCATCTTGGTTGGATTGGCAATCCAACACAGTCTGCGTGCCGTTCAGGTCGAATTCGAGCTCGGCGGCCCCGAGCTGGCACTTGTCCCCGATTCCGTCCCCGTTCTCGTCCGGCTGATACACCGATCCCCCGACGGGGGGGTTGTGGTACTGGTTTTCGCAGCGTCGTTGATCGTCCTCGTCGCAGCTCACGCCCCCCCAGGCCACGCAGGCGGCGAGGTCACTGCAGTTCCAGTCGGCCGTAGCCGTCGAGTAAATGCAGTTGTCTGCGTGCCGACAGCGGATGGTGCACTGGTAGGTGTCGCCGTGCTCGAGGTTGTATATCTGCTCGTTTTCCGAGCAGGCAGCGAGGCAAGCCGCCTCGTCGGCCGGATCCAGGGTGTCGCAGAACTTGTCTCCGTCGAGATCCACACCCAAGTAGGGGTTGCGGTCGTCGCAGTCGTAGATTCCGGCGATGCCGTCTCCGTCATCGTCGGAGTCGCACTCGTCTCCGAGGCCGTCTCCATCCCGGTCGATCTGGCGCTCCGAGATGATAACGCCCGTGTCCGGGTCTCGCTGCTGCGTGAGGTTCCAAAAGCCCCGGCAGGTGTCACAACCGCCGCACAGCCGCTGGGTATGCAGCCTCAGCTCGTCTCCCGTCAGCGTGGAAAACAGCGCGGCGGGACAGGTTGATAGCACACTGTCGCCCCGCTGATCTCCGTCGAGATCGCAGTTCGAGCCGCCGAAGTCGTCAGGGCACTTGTCGACGTCGTCGCAGAAGCCGTCGAGGTCCGCATCGCCCCGATCACTGCAGTCCACGCCGTGATCGCAGGTCACCCGGGCGCCCATGAGCTGTGCGGTAGCGTTCACCTCCATATCTTGCGAGATTACCCGGGGCATGTCCATCCAGGTGGACAGAAAGCCCAGCTCGCCGTGTTGGTCGAACGTGCAGGTCGTTGGACCTTGGTCGCATCCGTTCGGGGGCTGCGCCACGGGTAGACACGGTATAAGGATGTGGATGAAATCCGTGTTGATCCGGAAGCCACCCGAGTCCGAGACGAGATCACCGATTCGCAGGTCGGAGAAGGGAAAGTCCGCCCACAGCACCTCCGCCACCTGGTCTTGGACGTCTGTCTGAAAGGGGCAACGCGTGAGCCCTTGAGCCTCAAAATCGAGCGATAGCCCGAAAATGACATCGTGCAGGTCCAGATCCTGGTCGACATCGTGCGAGAACCAGGGGAACGAAGGGTAATAGAGCTGCGGAGTACCAGCGATCACCAGATTGGGGTAATGGAAATCCAAGGGCTGGGCAGGGTTGGCCGGGTCTTGGCAGGTGAATCCGTCTCCGGCAGGGGGCCGGGAGAGAAAGCGAAACCGAAACCCCAGCTCGAACGATGACGGAAAGGGCGCGAGCCACAAGGGCCGCATCGCAACCTCGACGAGCACGAGAAGCTCGTCGTCCTGTCCGCTTTGTGTATCGGCTCCCAGATCCACCAGAGTTTGAGAGTCGCGAACTTGGAGGGTCAGCGTGGAGCTCACCGGCAGCCCATCGAGCCGCTCCCGAACGACTTGCTCGATGAGCTCGCCAAAGCCGGCGATTGGAATGCGTACTGCGCAGTGGTCCGCAGGGAGCTCGTCTGCGCGCGCGGTCGCGCTGACGGTCATATCCAGCGCGACCAGCCCAGAGGTGCAGACCAAAATGATTCCGAATGCACTTTTTCGTTTGCGCATCGCGGCCGCTCCTCTCCGCCTCAAAGGCGTCAACCAACGGACGCACCACCTCCGTCTTGCGGGCGACCCCTCTCGTCGACCGCGAAGCTCGCGCGCGCGCCTTATGGATCGTCCCCACGAGGAGCGAGCGCTGGTGATGCCGAATCGCGTGCTTCTTTTCCTAGTTGTGAGCTACGGTAACAGATGCTGTTTTTTTTTTGTCAAGGGCTTTTTTGGGAAAATGTAACTTCAGGACGGCGTGCCTGCTGACCGCCGCAGATGACCCGGGTACAGAACCGCGGTGGATCCTGGCGCAAACGAGATGGTGCGCAGGAGGGAGCCATCTTGTTGACCCTGAGCTCCGTATGCCGAGACAAGCACCCAGACAAGCACCCAGACAAGCACCCAGACAAGCACCCAGACAAGCACCCAGACAAG
>CAYFWA010000248.1:0-1966 GCA_964346625.1 uncultured Myxococcales bacterium | reverse complement strand
CACTCAGACAAGCACTCAGATTGGGACTCGCCAGGGCCAGCCCCCCCCCGCAAGGTCCTACCGCTCCGGGGGCATCTCCTGCAGAATCCGGTGCTGGCACCAGTGGGGCTCGCCGGCCTCGTGGTTCCACAGGTGCAGCGAGTTGCCCCGGCACACGCGCCACTGGGCGCAGTCGGCGCACATGCCCTGGCGCGTCCAGCGCCGGTCGCGAAACAGCCCGTAGCGCTTTTCCCAGACCTCTACGAAGTCGTCGTGATCCAGGTGACCCTGGGTCATGCTGGGCGGCAGGTTGGGGCACGCCGCGATGGAGCCGTCGGCCAGGATGCCCGCGATGTTGATCCCGGCGCGGCAGAAGTACGGCGTGTCGCGGACCCGGTGCTCCCACTCCCAGCCCAGATAGCCCTCCTCGCTGAGGTTCACCACCAGGCCCAGGTGCTGGCCGCGCTCGCGCAGCCGGGCGATGGAGCCCACCAGCTCGGCGATCTGGGCCGGCCGCAGCAATAGCTCCCAGTTGTCCCTGGCCCGGCCCGCCGGGAAGATGTTGAACACCCGCCAGTGCGTGGCGCCGCGCTGGCGCACGATCTCGAAGGTCTCTGCCAGCCGGCCGAGGCTGCGCGGGGTGACGCAGGTGATGGCCTCCACCAGGGGGACCCCGGCGGCGCGCAGGTGCTCGAGGGCGGCGGCGGAGCGGGCGAAGGCGTCGGGGCGACGCCGCAGCCAGTCGTGACAGTCCGGCGGACCGTCCAGCGACACCACCACGCTCTCGAGCCCAGCGCGGGCGAGCTTGCGCGCCACCGCTTCGTCCAGGGCGTAGCCGTTGGTCACCATGCCCAGGCGAAACCCCAGGTCGCGCGCCGCGGCGAGCACGAAGGGCAGGTCCGGGCGCATCAGCGGCTCGCCGCCGGTGATCACCAGCATGATCCGGCGCGCGTCCCACTGCGTGGCCACCCGGCGCAACACCGCCAGGATCCGAGGGGTGGGCAGGCCCGCCACCCGGTGATCGCGACCGCAGTCCGAGCCGCAATGGCGGCAGGCCAGGTTGCACCGCCGGGTGACCTCCAGAAACAGATAGCGCAGCTCGTGCAGGCTCGCCTCCACGTCCTGGTAGGCGCTCCAGCGCAGGTCGCGCATCAGTCCGTGCAGGGCGTGGATCATCTCACCTGGCTCTCGTCGACGAGGGGGAAGGGGGAATCGGCGCTCGTAGCGCGGTGATCTACTGGACGGGGTCCACGGTGAGGTCGTGGTGCTCGCCGGCGTGCCCGGGCCCGAGGTCCACGTCCTTGTCGGCCCACTCGCCGTTGGCCAGGCCGTCCACGTCGCGCACCCGCAGGGTGAACCCGTCGGCGTCGGCCCGGTTGTACACGTCGTTGTACTCCGAGATGACGAAGTCACCGTTGACGTCGGTGCCCTCGCAGTACTGCCCGGTGGTGAGATCCGCGCAGACCTGCATCTCGGGGATGCCCGTGCCGTCCCCGGTCTGGACCCGGCCGCTGGCCACGGTGCTCCAGTCGCCGTAGTAGGCGCCGTAACACGCCGCGATCACCAGGCTGCTGCCCGCCCCCAGCGCCGCCGCGCCGAGCTTCTTCAGGATGCTGGTTATTGCCATGAAGCGTCTCCTCCAACTGGGATGAGCTGCGCGATGGCGCAGGCGCTCGCGATTATCATAACACAATTTGCAGGCAGCGATGCAACCCCCGTGCCGCACGTCGGACAGGGCAGGGCTTTCACAAGAAACCCCGCGAAAAAACGAAGCGAGGGCGCGAAGCGCCGCTTCGGGAGGAAAAGACCGAGCCGAACCGCGGATCCCACGCAACGCTTCATCCGCGACATCCATGTCAGACCGGGTCGAAGGGCTCGTGGTGATGCTCGCCATGGCGCTGGGCCGGATCAAGGCTGGCCAGCACGAGCGGATGAGGTCGATGACCCTGCCCGTCTGTCGGGCCGCCTGAGCGGCGGCCCGACCCCA
>CAYFWA010000247.1:1078-8700 GCA_964346625.1 uncultured Myxococcales bacterium | reverse complement strand
GTACTGCGCACGGGCCGGCTCAGCGAGCAGCACCAAAAGAAACACCAGTGAGAGGCCCCCCCCCCTTCACGAGTAGCGAGATCGAAAATCGGCGCTCAAATGCCATGGATACCTCCTCTGAGTATTCTGATTCCAGGAATAGCTTAGGCTCCTGAAAAGAAACAATCAAGTGTTCTGACTCGAGTTTCGCCCTTCTTTCGTCGCGAGAACGAGCAGAAATCGTGCCTGGCAAGGCGCGACAAGATTTTTGTCGAAGGCGTACTTGCGGTACGTAGAGACAGAAATCGCCGGAGCAACGCAGCCAGGCGCAATTTCTGCCGTTCGCAGCAGATAGAAGGGCGAAACTCGAGTCGGAGGGGCTCGATGGCGGTTGTCGAACGGTGGGGAGCGGTTGTTCGTTGACGCCGCAGGGGTGGGTTCGACATAACCTAGATGGACCGTCTGCGGTCCAGGGTGTATCGATGGAGCGAGCCCCGTTCAACTGCGAGCCGGTGGGCCGGACCGAGCCGAAGGAACCTGCCGGACAGCCAGGGCACCCAGAGCCGGCGGCGCCGGGCGGCTCGGAACCGCGGGACGCCCGACACCGGCGTGGCGCGCGGGGTTCGCCCTGGGACGTGCTGGTGGTGGGTGGTGGGCACGCGGGCTGCGAGGCGGCCCTCGCGGCGGCGCGGCTGGGCTGCCGGGTGCTGCTTTTGACCATGGACGCGGCCGCGGTGGGGCGGATGTCGTGCAACCCGGCCATCGGCGGTCTGGCCAAGGGGCACCTGGTGCGTGAGATCGATGCGCTGGGGGGACGCATGGGCCTGCTTTCGGACCGGGCGGCCATCCAGGTGCGCCGGCTCAACACCCGCAAGGGGCCGGCGGTGCGGGCCACCCGCGCCCAGTCCGACGCGGCGGCCTACAGCCGTGCGGTGGGCGAGCTGCTAGAGGCCGAGCCCCGGATCACCGTAGGCGAGGCGGTGGTGGAGTCGCTGCTGGTGAACCGGGGAGCGGAGCCCCCCCGGGTGGAGGGCGTACGGGACGCCACCGGAGAGGCGCACCGGGCCAGGGCCGTGGTGATCACCACGGGGACGTTTCTGGGTGGGCGGCTCCACGTGGGGGAGCGCTCCTTTGCCGGCGGGCGGCTCGGAGAGCCGGCCGCCCAGGGGCTGTCCGAGAGCTTGCGCGCCCTCGGGTTCTCCATGGGAAGGCTCAAGACCGGCACCCCGCCGCGCCTGGCACGTGACTCGCTCGACTATGCGGTGATGCAGCCCCAGCCCGCGCTGGTGCCGCCCCCCGCCTTCAGCTTCTGGGGACCCCCGCCGGCGCTGCCGCAGCGTAGCTGTCACCTCACCCACACCACCGCCCGCACCGAGCAAGTGGTGCGGGACGCGCTGCCGCGCTCCCCGCTGTACGCCGGGCGGATCCAGGGGGTGGGGCCGCGCTACTGCCCCTCGCTGGAAGACAAGGTGGTGCGGTTTCCCCAGCGGCACCGGCACCAGGTGTTCGTGGAGCCCGAGGGGCTTGACTCGGAGCGCGTCTACCCCAACGGCATCTCCACCAGCTTGCCCGAGGACGTCCAGCGAAAGCTGGTGGACACCATCCCCGGCCTGGCGGGCGCCACCATCGTGCAGCCGGGCTACGCGGTGGAGTACGATTACGTGGATCCGCGGGAGCTGCGGCCCACCCTGGAGACGCGCCGGGTGGCCGGGCTCTGGCTCGCCGGGCAGATCAACGGTACCTCCGGTTACGAGGAGGCCGCCGCCCTCGGCCTGGTGGCGGGCGTGAACGCGGCCCGCCGGGTGCTCCACGGTCCCGCCGCCCCGCCCTTCGTGCTTCGTCGCGACGAGGCCTACATCGGCGTGCTGGTGGATGATCTGGTGACGCGGGGCACGCAGGAGCCCTACCGCATGTTCACCTCCCGGGCCGAGTTCCGGTTGCTTCTGCGGGAGGACAACGCGCCCCGCCGGCTCTGTTGTCGCGGGCGGGAGATCGGCCTGCTGCCCGATCCGGCCTGGGCGCGTTACGAGCAGGAGGAGGCACGCCTGGAGGCAGAGCACGAGCGTCTGCGCACCACCCGGCTGCGACCCGACGCGGCCACCCGGGCTCGGCTCGAGGCCCTGGGCACCTCCGCGCCGGGCAAGCCCCTCACCCTGGAGGAGCTGCTGCGCCGACCAGAGGTCGGTTACGCGGAGCTGGTGACGCTGGGCTGGGGAGATCCGACGCTGCCCGACGCGTTGGCGGCGCGCGTGGAGATCCGGGTGGCCTACGCCGGATACATCGCCCGCCAGCGGGAGGAGGCGGCACGGTTCGAACGTCACGAGGCTATGGAGATCCCAGACGATTTGGATTACCATCCCTTGACCGGTCTGAGTGCCGAGGTTCGGGAGCATCTGTCCCGGGTGCGCCCCGTGAGCCTGGGACAGGCCGCGCGCATCCCGGGGATCACCCCGGCGGCGGTGTCGGTGCTGATGGTGCACCTCAAGCGAAGACAAGGAGCGTCTGGGTGATTCAGGCTTGCGCACAAACAGGTTCGAAGCACCGAGGGCGCCGAGGCGCGCGATTCCCGAAAAACGAGCCGCGAGGGGATCTGGAGGATTCCGACCGACGAGGGACGCGGCCCGCCCGCCGGGAGCGGCGGCCCGAGCGCTCCCGGCGGGTGGAAACGCCAGCGGGGCGCGGGCTCGCCGTGAGCCTGATCCTGATCGCGATCGCGATTCCTGCGGTGCTTTGCGCCCGGGCCCCCAGCGCGACCGCCGGGGGCATGGAGTTTCCGGAAAACGGTACGCGGGCCCTGGGCCGGGCCGGGGCCTTCGTGGCGAAGGCCGACGACCCCACCGCCATCGTGCTCAACCCGGCCGGGCTCGGCTACGTCAAGGGGCTCAACCTCACCTTCGACAACAACCTCATCCGGCAAGGGCTGTGCTTTCAGCGCGCCGGTCAGTACCCGGGGGAGCCCGCCCCCTACTCCTTTTCCGGTCAGCCCTACCCCGAGGTCTGCCGCAACCTCGAGGGGATGTTCTACGTGCCGATGCTCTCGGCCAGCTACGACTTCGGCCTCGAGGACTGGACGTTCGCCCTGGGAGGCTATGGCCCTCACGCCGTGGGGCGGCGGCAGTTCCCCATGACCGTCACCGTGCGGGATCCGGACGGGCGCCCGGTGCGGGCCCCCGGACCCACGCGCTACGACACCGAGCAGATGAACATCATCGTGATGTTCTACACCGCCGCCGCGGCCTACCGCCCGGCGAGTTGGCTGTCTCTCGGGGCGGCCCTGCAGGTGGTCTACGCCGAGGTGCACTACGCCACCTGGGTGCCCCTTTCGGCCAACCAGGACCCCGACAGCGACATCCGCTTCCAAATCGCCACCAAGGGCGCGTCGGTGACGGGGTTGCTCTCGGCGCTGGCCAAGCCGGTCAAGGGGTTGTCCATCGGGGCGTCGGTGCGTTTTCCGGTGAAGGTCACCACCCGCGGCGACGCCTGGCTCACCCTGCCGGCCTACATGTCCGCCCTCGGCACGCCGCTGGAGTGGATGGAGGGGCGCAAGAAGGCCTCCATGATTACGGAGCTCCCCCTGGCGCTGCGCACGGGCATCCGTTACGGGCAGCGGATCGAGGGCCACCCCAATGCGCCGGAGCTGTGGGACATCGAGCTGGACGTGATCTGGGAGCGCTGGTCCGCGGTGGTGAGCATGGACACCCAGCTCAACGCCACGCTGCTGGACGACCGCATGGAGGTGTTCAAGCTCAACCACTTTTACCAGGACACCTCGGAGTTCCGGCTGGGAGGCTCGTTCACCATCCCACGCAAGCTCGGTGGCGGTTGGCTCACCATCCGCCTGGGCACCTACTACGGCTCCAACGCTTCGCCCAAGGAGTACACCCGGCTGAACTACGCCGCCTGGGCCCGAGTGGGCCTCTTCCTGGGGCTCAGCTACCGCATCGCCGGGGTGGACCTGCACCTGGCCTTTTCCCACATCTGGAACGGCGATGGCCAGGCCTGGCGCCCCTGGAGCTTCCGTGCCGAGCGCAACGTCTCGGCCTCCTGCATCCGCCCCATCAACGCCTTCGAGTCCGAGGACCCGATCCGCTGCGATCCGTCGGCGCAGGACCCCGAGCGTGACATCTCCCGGGGCCGCTACGAGGGCAGCTTCACCACGCTGTCGCTGGGCTTCACCGTGCGTTTCGACGAGCTGTACCGCGTGCTCACGGCCGACTGAGAGTGAGGCGGGAGCCGGTCCCTGGCACCGACCGCCTCGCGGGCCGCGGGAGCCGACCCGCTGGGCTGTGGATCGCTCATGGTGCGGTTCGAAACGCGATCCGGGCGAGGCGCTTCGCCGGGTGGACAAAGCCGTGCGCGGAGTGCATGATCCGCCCCTGGAGCGACAGCCGTGCCCATCCTCGGACGACAGTTCTTCTTTCCGTTTTCCCACAGCACGCGCGTGGACGCGGCGGTGGGGCACCTCGGCGAAACCCCCACGGAGGTGGAGCTGACGGTGTTCAACCCCGCGGGCACCGCGGTGCATCACCGGCGGCTGCTGGATCTGCCCCCCCGGGGCTGCGTGACCACGCGCCACGATCCCAAGTCCGACAACCTCGCGAGGTTCGTGGGGGCCAACCTGGCGGGCCTGGTGGCCATCCGCGGCCAGCGCCACGCCCTGCTCACCGCCTCGTCGCTGTGCATCGGCAAGGGGCTCACCTCCTGCGCGGTGCTGCGGCCGGTGCAGGCTGCGGCCGGGAGCCTGATGCACGCGCCGGTGGCCATCGGCCGGACCGTTCACCTGCTGCTGGCCAACCCCTACGCCGCCGAGATCCGGATCCAGGTGGCGGTGGCGCCCAGCGGCGAGGCCTTCGAGCCGCTGCAGCCCCCCATCGCGCTGCGGCAGTACCAGGTGGCCCTTACCGAGGACACCTTCGTGGTGGGGCGACCGGCGCTGGTGCGCGCGAGCTGCGAGAGCGGAGTGCCGTTTTTGGCGTGGGCGCTGGGTGTGGGCAACGATCGCTCCGAGCTGTATCCCATTCATCCCTGAGGGGTGCGCCGCGCGCACCGCGAGCGCGGCGCGAGCCCCGCGAGACGGAATTCGAGACGGAATTCGAGACGGAATTCGAGACGGAATTGCCGTCTCGCGGCCCGGACGCGAGACCACGAGAGCTCACGCGAGACCCCGCGAGACCCCGCGAGCCCACGAGAGACCACGAGAGACCATGAGCCGAACGTCAGATCGAGAGCGAGCCCAAGGGCGCGAGCCCCAGCATCCGCGAGAGCAGGACCGGGACATGATCCGGGACCTGCTGGCCCGCCCGGAGGCCGGGGGGACGGTCACCGTACGCGGCTGGGCCCGCGCCGTGCGAGCCCAGAAGCAGGTGATCTTCCTGCAGGTCAACGACGGCTCGAGCCTCGACGACCTGCAGATGGTGGTGCCCGCCGAGCACCCGCGGTTCGTTGAGCTGGCCGAGCTGGGCACCGGCGCCGCGGTGGGGGTCACCGGCGAGCTCGTTCCCTCCGGGGGCCGCGGGCAGCGCTACGAGGTGCGCGCCGACCGGATTCAGGTATACGGCGACGCCGACCCGACCACCTACCCGCTGCAGAAAAAGCGGCACAGCTTCGAGTTCTTGCGCGAAAAAATCGCCCACCTGCGGCCTCGCACGCGCACCTTCGGGGCGGTGTTCCGGGTGCGCAACACGCTGTCGCACGCCATCCACACGTTCTTTCAGGAGCGGGGCTTTTTGTGGGTGCACACGCCCATCATCACGGCCTCGGACGCGGAAGGGGCGGGCCAGATGTTCCGCGTGAGCACCCTGGATCCGGCCGCGCCGCCGCACACGCCCCAGGGCACGGTGGACTGGCAGCAGGACTTTTTCGGTCGGCCCACCTTCCTGACGGTTTCGGGCCAGCTCGAGGCCGAGCTGTACGCCCTGGCCCTTTCCAACGTCTATACCTTCGGGCCCACGTTTCGGGCGGAGAACTCCAACACCTCGCGGCACCTGGCCGAGTTCTGGATGGTGGAGCCGGAGGTGGCCTTCTGCGACATCCACGGCAACATGGACCTGGCCGAGGATTTCCTGAAGTTTCTCTTTGCGCAGGTGCTCGAGCGCTGCGGCGAGGACATGGCCTTTTTCCAGAAGTTCATCGACGAGAGCAAAAAGCTCGTGCCCACGCTGGAGCACATCGTCGAGAGCCCCTTCGAGCGGCTCACCTACTCCGAGGCCATCGATCTGCTCAAGGGCGCCAAGCACAGCTTCGACTACCCGGTATCCTGGGGGATGGACCTGCAGGCCGAGCACGAGCGGTGGCTGTGTGAAAAGCGCATCCGACGTCCGGTGATCCTCACGGACTACCCCAAGGACATCAAGGCGTTCTACATGCGCCTCAACGCTGACGAGCAGACCGTCCGGGCCATGGATGTGCTGGTGCCGCGCCTCGGCGAGATCATCGGCGGCAGCCAGCGCGAGGAGCGCCTCGACGTGCTCGAGCGGCGCATCGAGGAGATGCAGCTCGAGCGGGATCACTACTGGTGGTACCTCGACCCCCGCCGCTTCGGCAGCGTGCCCCACTCGGGCTTCGGCCTGGGCTTCGAGCGCACGGTCCAGTTCGTCACCGCCATGGCCAACATCCGCGACGTCATCCCCTTCCCTCGCACCCCCCGTTCCTGCGATTATTGAAAGGACAGCACCTCGAGCGCCCCACGGAGATGGCCTGGCCGCCTTCTGCCTCGTGATTCGCGTCGCGCCGACGGACCGTGTGCGTGCCTCTCCGTTCTGTCTTCTGCTGCGTACCTCTCCGTTTCGTCTACTGCCGCGACGTCTGCCCCATCTTTGCTGTTTGTCCCGTATGACCATGGAGTTATTTACCTAAAGCACCCTATTGACGATGAACATTGTTTACAAATAAACTCTCGTATGTCCCTTGATAATTTCGGACATTCCCCCTAGTCAACGCCCGGCATTGTGGTATCAATAGGTATACATTACTCGACGAGGAATGGAAAAATGAAGCTCTCTACGCGTACTCGCTACGGGCTGCGGGCCATGGTGGAGCTGGCGGCCTACGAGGCCAAGGCGCCCCTCATGGTTCGCAAGATCGCGGAGAAACAGCAGATATCCAAAAAGTACCTGGATATCATCTTCACCACCCTCAAACTGGCCGGCCTGGTGCGGGCCATCCGGGGAGCCACCGGGGGCTTTTTGCTCACGCGCCCGCCCGATGAGATCCGCGTCACCGAGATCGTGGAGGCCCTCGAGGGGACGCTCTCGCCGGTGGAGTGCTGCTCCAATCCGCAGCTTTGTGACCGCGCCAACACCTGCGCGGCGCGCCTGCTGTGGATGGACCTCGAGGCCGCCATCCGCAAGACGCTCGAAGATCTGACCCTGGCGGATCTCGTGGCTCGCCAGGCCCAGATGGACGACGCTGAGGCGCCCTTCTGCCCCACGGGCAAGGCCTCCAGAACGGGCTAGTGCTCTCTCGGGCGAGGGGCAGTCGACGTGGGCGAGGGGCAGTCGACGCGCTCGAGCGTCACAGCAGCCGCACGAGCGTCACAGCAGCCGCTCGAGCGTCACAGCAGCCCCGCAACGAGCGTCACAGCAGCCGCACGAGCGTCACAGCAGCCGCACGAGCGTCACAGCAGCCGCACGAGCGTCACAGCA
>CAYFWA010000247.1:0-978 GCA_964346625.1 uncultured Myxococcales bacterium | reverse complement strand
GCCGCTTGATGGTGCGCTCCAGGTCGCCGAAGCTGAAGCTCGAGCCCTGGATGTACTCGCGGACGATGCCCTTTTTGTCCACCAGGATGAGGGTGGGCACGTTGCGGCTCTTGTACAGCAGACCGACCTTGTTGCCCTGGTTGTAGCCCACCGGGAAGGGGAGCCCCAGGTCACGGGCGGTCTTTTCCAGGGTGCTGCGCTGCTTATCGCGACCCATGGAGTAGATGACCAGCCCCTTGGGGCCGTACTTGCGGTGCAGCCGCTTGAGCCGGGGCATGTTGAGCTTGCACGAGTCGCACCACGAGGCCCAGAAATACAGCATCACCACCTTGCCGCGCAGCGACGAGAGCCGCAGGCTCCCGGCGCGGTTGACCAGCGGCAGCGAAAAGTCCGGAGCCGAGCGGTTGACCAGCAGCAGCTTGATGAGCTTGGCCAGCTTGGGCCGCCGGCCGACCTTGAGGCTCTGCTGCAGCATCTGCCCGCCGCGGGTCACCTTGAGCCGCAGGACCTGCCCCACGCTCGCCTTGCCGGTGATGCGCAGCACGTCCTGGGGGGCGAGCACCTGGATCCCGTTGACGAAGGTGATCAGATCGCCTTTTTTCAGCCCGGCCTGCGCCGCCGGGGAGGTGGGCAGCACCCGGGTGACCCGCACGCCGCCCGAGGCCTTGCCCAGCGCCACGCCCACCCAGGGCTTGGCCGCCCGCGCCGCCGGCGCTGCGCCCAGCAGCAAGGCCGCGCCGAGCAGCAGGCTCGCGCCCCGCGCCCACGCCTTGCCTGGGGCCCGCGCCGCGCCCAGCAACAGCCCCGCGTCCCGCGCCCGCGCCTTGCCTGGCGCCTGCGCCGCGCCCAGCGGCCGCTGAAAAGGGCTGCCTTCTGCAGCGTTCGGTGACCCTAAGGCCCCGGTTACGAATAAGGTGTCCAGCTCAGGGCGCCGAGGCGCCCGGCTGGCAAGGCGCGAAGAGGGCGAATATTGCGGGA
>CAYFWA010000246.1:6033-8719 GCA_964346625.1 uncultured Myxococcales bacterium | reverse complement strand
CGGGCCGCCTGAGCGGCGGCCCGACCCCAGCAACCAGGCCGGATGGGGGAGCCGATGCCGCGGTGCGGCGAAATTTTGCGCACTTGAGCGATATTGTGCCCTGGCGCCGGCGTTTGGCCCTCGGCGAGGCGCGCGGGGGCCGGCGCAGGGTGGCCGGGGGCCCCGCGGGGCCCCCGGCGGCGGGCACAGCGCAAATGGCTCGGCATAGTTCGAGGTGTACTTGGGGCGGGGCGGCCTCTATAATCGCATCCCGTCTTTCGAACGCGCGCCCGAGCGAGGAGACGCCGGTATCCATGCCCAAACCCACCGTCCTGATTGTCGACGACGACCAAGAGGTCACCCAGTACCTGCGCGAGGTCTTCAAGGGCGACGGCTGGAAGGCCCTCACGGAAAAGGAAGGGGACTGGGCGCTCAAGACCTTCAAGAGCCGGCGCATCGACGCCGTGATCCTCGACATCCTCATCCCCGTGCTCAATGGATTCCAGGTGGCCGAGGCCATCCGCAACGACCCGCGCGGCAAGGAGGTGCCCATCGTCATCATGTCGGGGATCTATCGCGGGGCGGAAAACCGCCAGGAGGCCATCGAGCGCTACGGGCTGCTGGAGTATCTGAACAAGCCGGTGGAGGGGGAGCGGGTGCGGCGGTTGCTGCGCGCTGCGCTCACCGCGCGGGAGACGGAGCAGCAGCGCAGCCGCACCGGCACCCGCAAGCGGGTCACGCGCAAAAGCGAAAGGACGGCCCGGGTCGCCCGTCGCGAGAGTCGCCGCCCGGCGCGCGTGGCCCAGGCGTTGCCGCGGGAGGCGGTACCGCTGCGGGGCAACCTGGGCCAGATCCCCTTCGCCCGCCTGCTGCACGAGCTGTATCGCCTCCAGGCCTCGGGCGCGGTGTTCTTGATGCGCGACAAGCTCAAGAAGATCGTCTATTTGGACAGCGGGCAGCCGGTGTTCGTCAAGTCCAACGCGCTGCGCGAGAGCCTGGGACAGCGCTTGGTGCAGGCCGGGCGCTTGCCGCCCGAGCAGTGTGAGGCAGCGGTGCAGCAGGCGCGGCAGGCCAAGCGGCTGCTGGGCGGCGTGTTGGTGGAGCAGGGGGTGCTGACCGAGGCCGACCTCGCCGATGCGCTGCATGACCAGCTCGAGGCCAAGCTCGAGGATCTGTTCGGTTGGCCCCAGGGCGAGTACCAGTTCAAGGAGAGCGCCAAGCTTCCCCAGTGCACCTTTCGCACCCGCGCAAGCTGCGCCAGCCTCATCGTGCGCGGGCTTGGAGCGCACTACGATCTCGCGCGGCTCGAGCGCGAGGTGGGCCCGCTGCTGTCTTCCCTTGCCGCGCCCGCCAGCGACCCCTACCTGCGCTTCCAGCCCTTCGCCCTGCCGCCGGGTGGAGACGCCGTGGTGGAGGCGCTAGACGGCAGCCGGCGCTTGATGCAGGTGGTCGAGCAGCAGGCGGCGCGGCGGGAGCTGGCCCTGCACGTGGCGCTGGCGCTGTACTACGCCGGCGTGCTCGAGCTGTTCGATGGCAAGCTGGCGCTGCCCCCGGTGTGCTCCGAGCCGCAGCGACTGGAGCTCCACGGTCCGGGGTCCCTCCCTGGACCGGAGGATCCGGGGCTCGAGGAGTACCTGGCCGCCGAGCTGGTGAAGCTCAAACGCCAGGATCACTTCCGCGTGCTGGATCTCGCCCCCTCCGCCACCACCGCCGAGGTGGAGGCCGCTTTTGATGCGCGGGCCTGGCGGGTCCACCCGGATCGGTTCGTCGACCGCCGCAGCGAGGTTCGCGAGCTGGCCGAGGGGCTGTTCAACCGGCTGCGCGGGGCCTACGTGGTGCTCCGCAGCCCCAGCCGGCGGGAGAGCTACCTGGAACAGCTCGGCGAGCCCACCGGCGGGTCGTCGGGGGGAGCCACCCACGAGGCCGTGGCCGAGGCGAAACAGCATTTGGCGCAGGGGGAGGCGCAGCTCGGCGAGGGGCGCTACGAACAGGCGGCACGCTCCTTTCGGGAGGCGGTGCAGCGCGACGAACGCTCGACCCTGGCCCACGCTCAGCTCGGCTGGGCGGTGCACAAGGACAATCCCACCGACCCGGTGGCCACCCGCGAGGCCATCCGGTACCTGGAGCGGGCCCTACAGCTCGACCCCGCCCTCGACCTGGCGCACCAGTACCTGGGCCATCTGTACCTGGCTGCCGACGATCTGGACCGCGCACGGGATCACTTCCAAAAGGCCCTGCAGGCCAACCCCGACAACGCCGACGCCGCCGAGCAGCTCGAGCAACTGTGATCAGATGCAGTTGAGCTTCTTTTTGAAGAAGGCGTAAAAGCGCTTGCGGCCCTTTTTGAACCAAACCTTGATCCAGTAGCGCCGCGGGGGGCAGACGATCTTCTGGCGGGGGGCAATCCCGGTGACCACGTAGATCTTTTCTTTCGGCTTCCACTTGGCCTTCTTCGCCATGGACAGCGATCCCTTGCGGGGCTTGGTGATGTTGGTTCGGTAGCGCAGGGTCCCCCCCTCGGGGGCCTGGGTGGGGTTGCCCTTGGCGTCCAGGAACTTCAGCTTGAGGATGCCGTAGGTCTGCAGCGTCACGAAGGTGACGATCTTCATCTTGCGGGCGGGCTTGGCGGTCTTTTCGGCCTTGGCCTTCGGCTCGGCCTTGGCCTTCGGCTCGGCCTTGGCCTTCGGCTCGGCCTTGGCCTTCGGCT